>JAFGNE010000093.1 GCA_016927155.1 Candidatus Peregrinibacteria bacterium | reverse complement strand
GGCGAAATGGAATGTTTGCTCAAACTGAAAGAAAAAGACATCAGTGTCATTCCTTTGGCGCCGCCTTCGCAAGAGGGTGAACCGGTGGCCCCCGACATGCCTTTGCGCCGCCCTTATTTATTATATGTGGGAGGTTATGACGAGCGCAAAAACGTGCCCGCGCTCATGGAAGCGTTCCAAAAACATATCGCCAACCATTATTCTATCGACCTTATCCTTGTTGGCGCCAAAGGCCGCGGCCTTGAAACATGGCTGACCGACCGTTACCAGGAACGCGTTGCCGGAAAAATTCCCGTTAAACCCAAAGGCGGCATTATTTTCACTCCGCCGCTCGCCCCCGCGGAACTTTCGGCTCTTTATAGGCAGGCTACCGCGCTGACGCACGTGTCTTATTATGAAGGTTTCAACCTGCCCCTTGTGGAAGCGATGAGCCACGGTATCCCCATTGTGGCGGCCGATATTCCCGTGAACCGCGAAGTTACAGCGCAGAACGCGGTTTTTGTGGATCCTTTTTCAATTGATTCCATCGGTCTTGGTATCCATGAGTTTTTGAACCATAAGTCCCTCCAGAAAGACTTGAAAGAAAAAAGTTTGGCCCGCGCCGGCCATTTCAGCTGGAAAAAATGTGCCGAGGAAACGCTTTACGTGTATAATTTATTCGCGTAAAAGAGCGAACAGGGGATCACCTTTTATCCTTATGTCAGTCAGTTTTATCATTTTTATCATCATCCACATCTGTATCCTTGTTTTTTTTGTGGAATCTTTAAGGCGAATCGCCAAACGGGCGCATGAATACCCTCTTGATGAAACTCCGGAAACACTGCCATTCGGCTTTTTAAAGCTCCGGCATATTATTATCCTTTATTTCATCGTTTACCTGCTTTGGGTCCTATTTTCCATTTGGATTTATTTTGTTTTTGTCGACCCTTCCTTTTTTTCCGCGACGTCTTCACAGAGCGGAGGAAGCGGATTAATGCTTAACCTTTAAGCGGTGAATAAGGGGCGATTAGCGGCGGACGCGGCCCGCTACCCCCTTATCCGCTCAATTGTATGAATCACAATATGGTTGCCATCCTTGATTTTGGCGGGCAGTACGCGCACCTGATCGCAAACCGCGTCCGCCGTCTTGGGGTTTACAGCGAAATCCTGGATCCGGAAACGCCGGCGAAAACATTAAAAGGCTATAAAGGCATTATCCTTTCCGGAAGTCCCGCCAGCGTTTATGAAAAAGCTTCTCCCACATGTGACGCGGATATTTTTAAATTGGGGATTCCCCTCCTCGGCATTTGCTACGGCCACCAGATTATGCAGCAGCAGCTTGGCGGTAAGGTGGATTCGGTAGCCGCTAAAGAATACGGCCTTGCCAAGTTCCGCGTTAAAAAGGCGGCCGGTGTTTTTTCCAAATTTCCCAAATCTTCCCAGGCATGGATGTCCCATGGGGATACGGTCATAAAATTAGCCCCGGGCTTTGTCGTCGCGGGGATAACGGAAGACTGCCCTTTTGCCGCGGTAGCCGATACCAAACGGCATTTTTACGGTGTCCAGTTCCACCCGGAAGTCACGCATACCGCCCATGGCATGAAACTGTTTGAGGCCTTCCTGAAAATCACGGGCGCCCGGAGGGATTGGAACATGACGCGGTTTATGGAAGAGGAAATCGGGCGGATTAAAGCTAAGATCGGGGACCGCAAAGTTTTCCTTTTGGTTTCCGGCGGCGTGGATTCCGCCGTCTGTTTCGCGCTTTTGGAAAAAGCCCTTGGCAAATCCCGCGTATACGGCCTGTTGGTCGATACCGGCCTCATGCGCCTGGATGAAGCTAAAAAAGTGAAAATCGCTTTGAACAAGGCCGGTTTTTCCAACCTGCATGTGGCCTCCAAGGGCGCAGAATTTTTCAGGGCGCTTAAAGGCGTCACGCATCCCGAAGCCAAGCGCAAGATCATCGGTGATTTGTTCTGGAAAGTCAAAGAAGACGTGGCAAAAGAATTGGGCCTTAACGGGAAAGAGTGGGTGATGGGGCAAGGCACCATTTATCCGGATACCATCGAAACCGGCGGCACCAAGCACGCCGACAAGATCAAAACCCACCACAACCGTGTTGACCTGGTGCAGCAGATGATCCGCGAAGGCCGCGTGATTGAGCCTTTGGCCCAGCTTTACAAAGATGAAGTGCGCGCCCTTGGCGAAAAACTGGGCCTGCCCAAAACCATGGTCTGGCGCCAGCCTTTCCCGGGCCCGGGTTTGGGCGTGCGTATCCTGTGCGCGGATAAAACCGTTGCCGGGAGGCCGACAGATTTCACTTTGCTTAACGAGGAAATCGGCAGTTACCTGCGTAAACATTTTAAATTATTTGATTGTGTCCTCCGCGTCCTTCCCATCCAGTCGGTTGGCGTGCAGGGAGACGCGCGCACGTACCGCCACCCTGTTGTTTTGTTTACCGCCTTACGCGACTGGGACAAGCTGGAACAAGCCTCCACGGCCATTACCAACCATTTTTCCCAAGTCAACCGCGTGCTCTTGGCTTTGTACGGCGAAGCCGGGTGTTTCCTTTTGACGCCTTCCGACCTTAATCCCGCCCGTGCGCGCGTCCTCCAAAAAGCGGATGACGCCGTAACGGCAGTTATGCAAAAAGCCCCGCGCGATTATGGCATTTGGCAATTTCCTGTTGTCCTCCTCCCCGTCAGTACGGCAAAAAAGCATGAATCCATCGTGTTGCGCCCCATCGTTTCCACCGAGGCCATGACAGCCAGCTTCGCGCGCATCGACTGGAAAGTTGTTGGACAGCTTGTCGATATTGTCAAAAAAGACAAATCCCTTTCCCACATCTTCTACGATTTGACCCACAAGCCGCCGGGAACGATTGAATGGGAATAATTTAAGGTTCCACTCTTTCCAAAATAAAGGAAAATCCGCAGCAGTGAAGGGGAGAATTCCCTCATTGTCCCATTGCCTATTATAAGGTATCCTGTTACAGTATTAGCCTCTTACTCTTATTTCCTGTGGCGGAAAACGCGATACCAAATCTGGACGTATGGGTGCAAAAGTCCCAAAAAGGAGATACCGAGGCTTTCGGCCATATTTATGACGCGCTGGTTAAGCCCATTTACCGTTACATTTATTACCGTGTGGACCCGGAGATTGCGGAAGACCTTACGGAAGAAACTTTCCTCAAGATTTGGCAGAACCTGAAAAAATATAAGAAAGGTTCCCATCCTTTTTCCTCATGGGTTTTCCGCATTGCCCACAACCTGGTTTGCGATTATTACCGCAAACACCAGCCGATTGATGAAATGAATGAAAATACTCCCGATCCGCATGACCACCTGAACCCCGTTAAGAGTATGAGCGTGAAACTGGATGGCATCCGCCTGCGCAAGGCCCTCAAAAAACTGCCCGAAAATTACCAGCAGGTCATTATCCTCAAATACATCAACGGGCTTGAAAACCCTGAAATTGCCACGGCCGTCGGCAAGTCTGAAGGGGCCATCCGCACCCTGCAATTCCGGGCCCTCGCGCAACTCCGCGTTATTTTAGGTGAAAAACGGAAAGATTTTTGAAACAAAAACAACCTTCTCACGTTATATGAATATGGACAACGTGTCCAACAACGCATGATTGACCTTGAAAATTCACTTCGCCGGCTGTCTTCCATCCATCCTTCAAAAGGGTTTGTGAAACACGCCAAAAACCGGTTGATGAGCCGGATTGAGCTTACGGAAAATGAAAACTGGTTCAAGGCTTTTTTAAAGCGCCTTGGCGTTGTCACCCCCCCTGTTTCTTTTGTAGCTTCGGCCAAGTTCCGCCTTATGGAACGTATCGCGGCCGCGCGCGAACCTTTTTTCCTTTGGCTGTTTAACCTCAAGCGCGTCACGGCTTCCGTCCTGGTCATGGTTATCGCGGTGACCGCCACGCTCTTTTTTGTTGAAGGCGGGCAGGTGGTGAACGCTTCCGAAGAAACGTATGTCGAAGTCCTTGCCGGCACGGTTACCTTAAAACACGCTGATTTATTGGTTTGGGATGATGTCATCGCGCGCGCGGATATTGCCGCGGGAGACCTTATCCGCTTGGGCGACGGCGCATCCGCGGTTGTCCATTTTTTTGACGATTCACAATTGCGCTTAAGCGGCAAATCCCTCATCCTTATTAATCAGCTGGCCGTTAGCCCCACTTATCCGCGCCAGGGCATTATCGAAGTTTCCATGCACGAAGGGAAAGCCTGGGTACAAACGCTTAATGTGGATGACGGCCAGGCCCGTTTTGCCCTTACCACACGAGACGTGGAATTTTTTGCGCTTAATTCCACTTTCAGCGTCGAGACTTTTACCGGCCAGCCCACTGTGGCGCGCGTTTTCAGGAACGATGTGGAGATATCCCCCCTTAGGGCCGATACGCGGGAGGCGGTTTCACGTTCCATGCTCGCTTCCGGCCAGAAAGCCACTGCTGTGGCGAGTGAAAACGTTTCACTTCCTCGTGTCGTTTTCGCCAAACTGGAAGACGCGGACAGGGCGGACGCTTGGGCGCAGGAAAATTTACAAAAGGACCGCCTTCACCTTGTGGCGTTGCGCGAACGCGACCTGAACCTTATCCGCGAAGCGGTCGGCGCCCTTCCCGGCGACGCGCTTTATCCCCTTAAACAAGTGCGCGAACGCCTGCAGCTCGCTTTGAGTTTCGGCGAATCCGACGTGGTGGGCACCCAGATCGCAATCGCTAATAAACGCCTGAACGAAGCGATTGTCCTTTTGCAGAACGGCGACCAACAGAAAGGCTGGGAAGCTTTGCTGGCCTACCAAAGCCTGGCGCGCGAAATCGCCAAATCCGAACAGCTTTCGGAAGCCGCCACCAAGCTTGTCTTGCCTTACCGCAAATCTTTGGTCGCCGCCCTTCCCGGCGACACGCCGGTCGTTATGGTCAGGGAAGCCTTGAGCCAAACGGAAGAAATTTTTATCAGTGACCCCATCGAAAAGGAAAAGGCGCGGCTGGCCAATTCGGTGGAAAGGCTCCGCGACATCTCTTCTTTGGTGGAAGCGGGCGACCTTGCCGCCGCCAGGGAAGCCTTTACTCATTACGCGCTAGTGGATACCTCGATTTTAGATGAGGCCGGCAAGCTGGAAGATGAGGCTGTAAAAAAAGAGGTTTTTGATTCCGTTTTGGCCCTGCGCAGAAACGAGATGGAACTTTTAAGCGCCGTCGCCGCCAAACTGAATGACGCTAAAGGCGGCATGGAAATGGCGGCAATGGTGGAAAACGCCACGGTCGCCGCGAAAAACGAAATGGAGCGCGCGGTGGCTTTTATCGCCCCTCTCGCGCCGGAACTGGTCGCCAACATCAAATCCGCCCCCACCGCGGAAGAGGCGCGCATGGAAAGGTTTCTTGCTAAACTTTCCATTTATAAAACCCCGCAGGGGCAAAAAAACCAATTAGCCAAACTGCTCCGGCAGGAAGAGATGGGCCCCAGCGATATCGGCTTTTTAGCCGAATTGTATATTCGGCTGGAAGACGATATGACCCGTGAGCTCCTGGATGAGCGTATCGCCCTCCTCCAAACCAAGGCCGATTACCTTAAGGGCAAGGCGGTAAAAGGGAAGATTGAAAGGGCCAAGCGGATGAGGGCGAATTAAAGTTTTCTTATTAGGATTTCGCTTTCAGCAGTTTCGCGAACTGTCTTTTTGCCCAGTCAATCTGTTTTTGCCATAAGTCTTTTTGCCATTGCGGCGCTTCTTCGGAAAGGCCCCACTTTTTCCTTTTCGGTGATAGATTTTTAGAAAGGGTATCCACTGTTGCCGTGGCCGCTATATCGAAAGCCATTTTAGCTTCTGTGATATTTTTTTTGGCTGAAAGTAAATTGGCATAATCCAGCCAGGCGGCTACAAAGTTTTCGGGGCTTTTTTCCAAAAAATCTTTATTGGTTATGATTGCTTTTTCCATGTGTTTTAATGCCTGTTCAGGATTTTTTTCCAGCAGGAGTTCCGCTAATTGGAAATTGGCTTCGGCATGGAGGGGATCGCGCGCCAATACTGACCGGAAAGCCCTTTCCGCGGTAAACTCCGCATTTTTGAAATGAATGCAAATCATACCGTATAATATCCGCCAATCGGCGTTGTCTTGAATTATTTGCGGTTCAATCAAATCCATTACTCTTCGGGCTTTTTCCGCAAGTTCTTGAGCTTCTTTCCGGTCCTGCGGGTTATCGCTTCTTTCTTTTTCCAGGCATTGGTCAAAATACAGGCGGGCTTTTTTTATTTCTTTTTCTTCAGGCGTTTCTGGCGGTTTGGGAGGCAAAGGCGGAGGTACAGATGGTTTGTCGGTAGTGATGGGGGCAGGGGCAGCGGGGGCGTCAAACACTTCTTCCATTTCTTCTTCTGTTTCCGCTTCAACGGTTACAATATCATCGTCATCATCAATGATTGCCGCTTCCGGCATGCTATCCTCCTCTGTCGGTTCCGGTTCCCCCATTTCGGCTATCGCAATACCGTCGTTATCGCCACTGTCGTCGTCCGGCGGGGGAGGGGGAGTATCACTGTCGTCATTTTTTGGGGGGGGCGGAGGGGGGGGGATCGAATCCACT
>JAFGNE010000092.1 GCA_016927155.1 Candidatus Peregrinibacteria bacterium | reverse complement strand
TTTCAGCCGTGTCCATTCGTTGTTTTCTTCCCGGTTGCCCGTTGACGCCCGGTATTCCACGGCATTCCTTTTCGCCATGTCGCCCGCGTCCATCATCTCATCGGAAAAATACATGAAATCGGTTTCGTCGCCGTCAAAAGTATAGTAGGTGTTGTCGTGCACATGATTATCGAACGAATTCGCCCCGCCCAGCGGCCCGGAAAGGCAAGTGAGGAATTTGTTGTGGTGGAATTCGGAATCGCCCACGTCGAATTCGGTCGCGATGGCCGCGCCGTGTGTAAAGCAGCCTGTCCGTATCGTGTTATTGGACACTTCCACGTTCCTGGCACGCACCAGCCAGACGCCCTGTTCCATATTGTCCAGCAGGAGGTTGTTGTAAATGCGTATGTTATTGCAAAGCCCGCTCCAGTCGGCCTGCGGCCCTTGGGAATTCGTGCCCTTTGAGGTAAAGGAAGGGGTGTAGATCTGCCCGGTTACCGCGATGCCGTCGGAAGTGGAGCGGATGACGGTATTGTCGTGGATATCCATATTGTCCGAACGCTTAATCCAAATGCCGATGCTCCTTACGCCCGGCACCCAAAAATGCATGGGATTCCCGTTATCCGAAAGGGTGTTGCCGGCGAATTCCGAATCGGAACAGCGCTCGCACCATAAAGGGGAATACTGGATGGTGTTTTTCACCTCATTGTTTTTCACGGTCAGGTTTGGCGCGTTATACCCCATAAAACCCCGGAAATTGTTATCCAGTTGATTGCCCTCAAAGGTGATAAAAGAAGAATCCCCGATAAGTGTGGCGTAGCCCTCGCTGTAATGGTCGGTGCGTTTTTGGAAATTTGCGTCCGTGCCGCAGTTATGCAGGTAATTGTTGCGGATAATCACATGCCGGGAATTGATCACTTTGATGCAATCGCCCTCCGGATTGCTTATTTCGTACCCTTCAATAACATGCGGCCGGTCCGCCGTAGCCTGGACGTCCTTGATGACGATCGGGCCATGCGGGATGTAATCCGCGCGGGCGTTTGGTGCAAATGAGCCGCAAACGGTAAAAAGTATTCCGAAAAAAATGGCGCGGTTCAAATATTTCATATTTTTAAAATGATTATTTATCAAGCATTTTCAGCCCCTCGCACCAGTCGTGCGGGCCGACTTTTTCCATGTCTTTCAGCAGTTTTTTGGCTGAAGCGGTCTTTAAGCGTTTTGAAACATTGTGGATCCAGTCCGCCGCGAATTTGTGGCCTTTTTCCATATATTCTTTCGCTGTCACGGCCTGCTCCAGGTAATCGGCGTCCTTAGCGATGATACCGGCTTTGGTATGGTGTTTTTCCATATCCTGCCACATCTTCATCACCTCTTTGCCGGGCATTCCCAAAGGCGCCATTTGGTCTTTTACCGCCCTTTCCTCATCCGAGGTTACGTAACGGATGGCGATCTTATGCAAATCTCCGATCCGGCATTCGCCGATGTCGTGGAAAAGCAGCATGCCGCATACCTCAAGGGGTTTCGGGTATTTTTCCATTTTTGCCAGGAAATAGGCGATCTGCCCGGCGCGCAGGCTATGGTCCGCGATGCTTTCGGGAGTGTTCACTCCTGCCACCCGCCAGCCCTCGTGCTTTACGCGGCGCATCTGGCCGAGCTCAAAAAAGAAATTGATAAGTTTTTTGTTGTTCATGCCGCTATTATACCATTTTCCCTTGCGCCGCAGAGAGAATTTCATTAAAATAATTCCGCAATTTATTTAGTTCAGTCTTTTTCCCGATCCGCTCATCCTGGCTCCCGCCTAAGGCGGGGGAGAACGGGCGGAAGTGACGGAATAAGGCGTTAACCCCAAGGATACTATGAGCGATATTTCTTTAAAGGAGATGGCCAAGCACGCGGTGCATTTCGGCCATCCCACCCAAAAGTGGAACCCTAAAATGAAGCCGTACCTTTACGGCTCCCGCCACGGGATCCATATTTTTGATTTGCATAAGACCGCCGACGGCCTCATCAAGGCGCTCGATTTTTTGGAAGAGGCGGCCCGCTTGGGCAAAACCATCCTTTTTGTGGGTACCAAACAGCAATGCCGCAAAGCCCTTTATGAAATCAAAGAAGCTTCCGGCATGCCCATTGTCACGGATAAGTGGATCCCCGGCCTGCTGACCAATTACAAGACCATCAAAAAGAGGATCGATTATTTCCGCCAGCTGAAGGAAGACGACGCGAAAGGCGACTTTGAAAAGTTTACCAAAAAGGAGCAACTGAAACTGCGTAAAAAAATCCAGGACCTTTCTGTTTCGCTTTCCGGCGTGGAGGGGATGGGCGACTTGCCCGATGTGGTTTTCGTTTCCGATATCGTGCGCGACCACATTGCGGTCAAAGAGGCCCGCAGGATGAAAATTCCCGTTGTCGCCGTTGTGGACAGCAATGCCGACCCCGATCTTGTGAATTATGTGATCCCCGCCAACGACGACGCTATCAAATCCATCGCTTTTATGATGGGCTTTGTTAAAGAAGCGGTTGCGAGGAAAAAGAAATAAATTTAATAAGACTATTAAGACTATTGCGACTATGGGGACTATTAGGATAAATCCCAGATCCCATCGCAATAGTCGTAATAGTCCTCATAGTCGCAATAGTCCCTAAAAATATGGCTGAAGAAATAAACGAAACACCACCGCCTGAGGAGGCGAAAGGGGAGCCGATTGCGGCGGAAGAACCGGTGAAACCGGAATCCGAGCTGGATGAGGTGACCACTTTGCATGAAAGGACGATCGCGGCTTTAAGCTATGTCAGTTTTTTGGCCATTGTACCTTTTTACCTTAAAAAAGAGAGCAAATTCTGCCGTTTTCACGGCAAACAGGGGCTTACCGTTGCTATTATTTTCTTTTCCCTTAACCTGTTTCAGGTGTTGGGCATCATTATGGACTTGGTGCTCATCCTGCAATTCGTCATTTTCCTTTACATGGGCTTTAACACGCTTGCCGGAAAATGGAAAAAACTGCCTTTTATTTACGGTTGGTCCTGCCAATTGGAAAACGCTTTAGCCCTGAAGACAAAAGAGGAAGAGGAAGAAGAAGTGGCTCTTAAGCCCGACCAGGCAAAACCTGAAGAACAACCTAAAATCTAATTTTCCAACAACCATGATTACCGCATCCCAAGTCAATGATCTCCGCCAGCGCACAGGCATTTCCATGATGGCCTGCAAAAAAGCTTTGGAGGAAGCCGGCGGAGATGAGGAAAAAGCCATCGAAATTTTAAGGAAAAAAGGCGCGGCCAAAGCCGCTGAAAAAGCCGACCGTGTGATGAAAGAAGGGAAAGTCATCATCAAGACCGCTCCCGGGATCGGTGTTATCGTCAAAATCCTCTGTGAAACCGATTTTGTTTCCAAGAATGAGGAATTCATCAAAATCGGCGAAAAGGCCGCGGAAACCGCCGTTAAAAAAGGCATGGAAGCCGCGAAAACGGAAGCCGACGTCGCTTTAAAAGATCTGTTCGCCAAGCTTGGTGAAAATATGGGAATCGAAATCGAGGTTTTGAAGGGCGAAAACATCGAATCCTACCTGCATACCAATGAAAGGGTCGGCACATTGGTCAATTTGAAGAAGAAAGACGCGGAAAAAGGCCGGGATGTCGCCATGCACATCACTGCCATGAAGCCCGAAGTCGTCCGCCCGGAGGAGGTGAAAGAAGATGTGGTTATAAAAGAGCGCGAAATATGGAAAGAACAGCTGAAGACGGAAGGCAAGCCCGAAGCGATATGGGACAAGATCATGATGGGCAAGGAAAAGAAATTCCGTGAAGAGATGGCCCTATTGAAACAAGCCTTCGTGAAAGACGCCAGCCAAACAATCGAACAATTCCTTGGCGACAATACGGTGGAAAAATTTATACGGATGAGCCTTTAATTTTAATACTGAAAAACCCCCGCCTTGGCGGGGGTTTTTTGATGGTCAGCTTATCTCCTGAACGGCGGTCTTCCTCCGCCCGGCCTCGGGCTTCGTCCCGGTCCTCCGGGGCGGTTTACGCCCGGCCGTGGGCCGGAAGGGCCGCCCGTCCTTTCCGCGGGGCCGTTTATCTGGCGGATGCTCAGGCGGTATTTGCCGCTGGCTTCATCCACTTCCACCAGTTTGACCGTGACGATCTGGCCAAGTTTGAGGACGTCGTCGATATTTTCAATGCGCTCATTGCTGATTTCCGAGATGTGCAGCATGCCTTCCTTGCCGGGCATGAATTCCACAAGGCCGCCGAACTCGAACATCTTGGTCACTTTGCAGTTTTCATAGATTTTTCCCACTTCGGGCTCGGCCACCAGGTTTTTCACCCATTCTTCGGCCTTTTGGCCGCTTTCGCCGTTCTTGCTGGTGATAACCACGGAACCGTCGTCTTCGATATCAATCGCCTCCACGCCGCATTCGGCGATGATTTTGTTGATCATTTCGCCGCCGGGCCCGATGATAAAGCGGATCTTGGCGGGATCGACTTTCATAAAGATCAGGCGCGGCGCGTAGGGCGAAAGCTCGGCGCGGGGCTTACCAATCACCTTATTCATGGCTTCCAGAATATGCAGGCGGCCTTTCAGGGCTTTTTCCAGGGCTTCCGTGAAAATTTTATCCGGCAGGCCTTTAAGTTTTACATCCATCTGGATGGCCGTAATGCCGTCTTTCGTACCGGCCACCTTAAAATCCATATCGCCGCCCATATCTTCCTCGTCCTGCAAATCGGTAAGCACTTTATAAAGGTCGGGGTTGTGATGGGAAGTCATCAGCCCCATGGCGATGCCGGCAACGGGTTTTTTAAGGGGTACGCCCGCGTCCATCAAAGCCAGAGAGCAGCCGCAGGTAGCGGCCATACTGGAACTGCCGTTGGATTGCAGAATTTCCGTCACGGTGCGGATAGTGTAGGCAAAATCTTCTTTAACGGGGAGCATGGGGCGGATGGCCCGTTCCGCCAGCGCCCCGTGGCCGATTTCGCGGTTTCCGGTAAACAGGCGGTTGCTCACTTCGCCAACGCTGTAAGGGGGAAAGTTGTAATGGTGAAAATACTGCTCTTTGCGTTCGCCTTCAATGCCTTCCATAATCTGCGCGTCGCCGGGGGCACCCAATGTAACAGTGGTCAGCCCCTGCGTTTCACCGCGCTGGAAGAGGGCGGAACCGTGGGTGCGGGGAAGAAGGCCGGTTTCGATTTTAAGCGGGCGGATCTCATCCATTTTTCTTCCGCCGATGCGCTTGTCATTTTCCAGGATGTTCTTCCTTACGGTTTGTTTTACCAGATGGTCCACCGCCTCACCGATTTGCGAAAGCTCTTCTTCAGGAACTTTATCCTTAAAATATTCCTTGCAGTCATTGGTGATCTGGCGAAAGTATCCATAGCGCTCCAATTTACCGGTAAACTTAAAAAGCGCGTCCATCACTTTTTCGGAATAATTTTTGTCGATGTAGTCGATAATGGCGGGATTTTTGTCGCGCTTGGGGTATTCCAGGGCGGGTTTGCCTATTTTGGATTTAATTTCATCAATGAATTTCACGATTTTCTGGCCCCATTTTTTGCCGAAAGCGATGGCTTCCAGCATTTTTTCTTCCGTCACTTCATTGGCACCGGCTTCAATCATGATCACGTTTTCTTTTCCGGAGCTCACGATCAGGTCGAGGTCGGAAAGTTTGCGCGCCTCATGGGTGGGGTTTAAAACGAATTCCCCGTTGATCATGCCCACGCGCACGGTGGCGGTGGGGCCGTCGAAGGGGATATCCGAAATGCTAAGCGCCACCGAGGCGGCGATGGCGGCGATCATGTCGTGCTCATGCTCTACGTCGTAGGAAAGCGTCGTGAGCATCAGTTGCACGTCATTATAAAGGTCCTTGGGGAACAAGGGGCGCATCGTCCTGTCGATGACGCGCGCCATCAGGATTTTTTCGTCGCTCGGGCGGGTTTCACGTTTTACAAAACGGCTGCTTTTGATTTTGCCTGCCGCGTACATCTTTTCCTGGTAATTCACCATGAGCGGCAAATAATTGATGCCGGGCCGGGGATCTTTGCCCATGGTGGCGGTGGCCAGAATCACGGTATCGCCGTACCTTACGGTGGCGCTGCCGTTGCATTGCTGGGCCAGCTTGCCGGCCTCCACAATGAACTCCTTGTTTCCAAGGGGCAGCCGGAATTCTTGGGATTCCATATGAAAATAGGGTTAAGGGTTTAAATAAAACCCTTTGGAACCCGGAAAGTTTCAAACCGGAAACCACCGCGATTAAGGCTGATGATCTCTGATTTGAAACTTTGTTTCCGTCATTCCAAAGGGATTGTTTTATTTGCGGAGTTCCAGCTTCTTGATCACTTCTTCGTATAATTCGGGCTGGTTGGTTTTAACATAGGCCAGGAGCTTGCGGCGTTTGCCCACAAGAAGAAGGAGGCCGCGGCGGCTATGGTTATCCTTTTTATGCTGTTTTAAATGTTCAGTAAGCTCATTGATACGGGTCGTCAGGATGGCGATTTGAACCTGGGCGGAACCGGTATCCTTGTCGTGCTTGGCGTATTTGGTGATTATTTTCTTCTTTTGGGTGCGTTTCATCAGAATAAATAAATTAAATGAGGTTAGCGGAAGAATTTTACCAAAAAAAAGTGGCTTGTGCAAGGGTTTTGTTCAAGAAACGCCCAAAAACTTATTTTTTCCTCCGCGGGAGGTATTGGCGATGGGCGGAATGGCGGGCGGCCTGCTCCAGCCTTTTTTTATAATCTTTTTTGAATGTGAGCAGGAATTTAAAGAGATGGTAAAGGAAAAAACCCAAAAGCAACGCCCACAAAAACCTCATGGAAAGGTAGGGGATGCCCGCTTCGCGGAAAAGAAGCAGGAGCAGGGCGAGAAAACCGTAAGTTCGCAGCAGGGAGGGGTATTTTCGGATGACTTTTTTCCAGATCTCGTTTTTTAAGTATTTCCGGCGGAAGAAAGCGAGGGCGAAACCGGCCAGCACCAGAAAGACCCCGATGGTCAGCGTGACCTTGGTGTATTGGAAATCGGGATCCGGCAGGCGGTTGAAATAATAAGAAAGGGTAAGAAAACGTTCCATGGAAAAAGGGTAAAGGCTAAAGGGTTTGAGCGGTCTCTTCCAGGGGTTCCGTGGCGGGAACCGCTGTTTTTTCAGGCAATTTATTTCTGTGGGCGATAAGCCGGCGGGGCCTTACGGATTTCACTTTCATTTTTAGTTCGTCCTTTTTCGGTTTTCCATATTCTCCGCCGCAATGGGGGCAAATGTTCCACTGACTCAGGAATTCCCCGTTGCAATGGGGGCAGAATTTTTTAAGCTTAAACCCGCAGCTGGGGCAGAAGGTGAAAGTTTTTTCCACGAGAGTCAGGCATTTTTCACAGGTCAGGCTTTTTTCCGCGCTTCCTTCCAGGAGCAGCCGGCGTTCCAGGTCCTCGTAATACCGTTCCATGTTGGTTTTGGTAGGCCGTACGATAAGGTAAAACAAAAGCCCAAGGACGGGCATCGCGATATTGATGAGGATGGAAAACGTCTGGAAAAGCAGGCTTTGAGACCTATTGATCGCGTCCCGTGTGACCCAAATGATGATGCCGACCCAAAGGAGGCCGATATAGGAAAGGGTGGCGATCTGGATGGTGCCGAAAACAGGGCTGTCGATGAATTCGGCGATTTGGCTAAGGAAGGCGGGCATGTCAACGGAAGTTAAAAATTAAATTTGATTATTGGTTAGGGGTGGGGGGAGATAGTGGGTTTTGTAGGAGCAGTGGATGAAGGAAACGAAAGCCAGCGCGGCAAGAATGCCGAAACTGATTTTAGCATAAAGTGAAGGCGCTCCATGAAAAAAGTCAATCCCTAAAGAGGCTAGGCTATAAAGCATAAGGGCCAGACTGCCCGCCATTCCGGAAAGGTGTGTGCGTTTACTGTAACGGAGCGAGATATGGAAAACGGCGAGAGCCGCCAGAGCTGAATAAAGTGTAGTGGGATGCAAGGGGGTGGTGAAAGGAATGTTATGGGCGTCGAAAGCGATTCCCCAGGGCAGTTCGGTAGGTTTGCCATAGGCTATGCCGCCAAAAAATTGCCCGATATGCGTAAAAATGAGGATCAGCAGAAGAGTGAGCATGAAAGCGTCCAGCCACGCCCAAAAATCCTCTTTGGCCTGGCGCGCGATAAAAAAGAGGACGATCAGGAGCCCGTAAAGGCAGCCGAAGAAGCTGAAGCCCATATCCCAGATAAACAGGACAGAAAAAGGGTTAGAGGCAAAAGAGGAAAGGTGCGAAAAAATGTAGGCCAGCCTTCCTCCCAGCAGGGCGGCCAGCAGGAAATGGGGGTAGAAATGAGCCAGAAAAGAAGCGCTCATTTTCCTGCGGCTTACGAATTTGAGCAGGAAAAACCCGCCCGCGAGGAAACCGGTCGCCAAAAGGATATTAAACGTCCGCACCGTAACGGGACCGTATTGGAAGAGTATTTCAAGCATACTTATCTTATTTCCTGGAATTGGGTTATGCCCGTCGTTACCGTAAATCCGGGCGGCGGCAGGCGGGTGTCTTTTTCAATAAAGAAAGGGTCGGTGGATTCGGGCGTGCCCGTCACTTTGCCATCCCCATCGAGCGTAATCAGGGCGCTGCTGACGGAGCCGGAGGGCGTGTCGCCTTCAATGGTGAACCGCCTTAAGTAGTCCATATCGTACCTTTGGGCGCAAAGCAGGGGGGTCACTCCCGCTTCGCAGGAAGCGCCGCCGGGAACCTCTTTCCTGGCCGCCCCGCCAAGGGTATTGCGCGAAGCGATGCCGCCCTGCC
>JAFGNE010000091.1 GCA_016927155.1 Candidatus Peregrinibacteria bacterium | reverse complement strand
GCAGGTCAAAAAGAACTCGCCAAAGAAGTCGTGGAACTTAAATCATTTGTCTTAAAGCATTCCCATAAAACGGACCAGGAATTCCGCCGGGTCTGGGCCACAATCGATAAACTGATCGCTCCTCCTGCCCAACGGAAAGGCAAAATCGGATTCGACTGGGGGCTGGACTAGTAAACGGCGTTCAGGTAACACGCTTCGCAATACACCTTTTCCGGCCTGTCAGGCGAATAAGTGGTCTTGATCGCTTTGCCGCAATTGTCGCACTTTCTATCCCACAATATCCGCGGATTGCGCTTTTTCAGACGTTCCCAATGCCGTTCGTCCGGCGTCAGCCGCGGGATGGAAATATGGTTTTCGCGGTAAAACTTGAGTTCCTGGGGAATGATTTTATAAGGCATTGCCGATTTTTCGGAAAGGAGGATCTGCTTGCAGATATTGTCCGGCACATCTTTAATGTCATCCGGTATCTGATATTTCGGCCCCTTGTAATTTTTCTCCTCATTCTTCTCCTTCCAGCGCAAACCTTGCTTTCCGGCCGCCAATTTCGATAAAGGATAATATTCGGACGCGATGGTTTCGTTATAGGCGAACGGGGAAAAATCCGCGGGGAAGAATTCGCCCCATTCACCCATCGCTTTCATATGGACAACCAGCCGCGCCGTCAATTTCTCATATTCCCCCTTGGAATATTGCTTGTTAAAAACGCAGTACTGCTTGTTCTTGAGCCCTGCGCACCCGAAACAATCCTTGCAATTCATGCAAAAATCGCAATAGGCCATATCGGCGGAATGAAGGCAGGAATGGCACATTTTCATGTTTTGCCCCGTGCACGTGAGACAATTCACGCACCATTCCGAAGGTGGCGCCGAAAAATTACAATCGTAGGAATTGATAAACCTATCGAGCGTGGCCGAGTAGGCGCAATCCTCGCAATTTTTCAGGTCGAAAGAGCGGAAAACATTTTTGCAATTATATAAATAATCACCCGTCACGTTCTCGCAGTTGTAGCCGTGATAGTATTTGACGATTTCCTGGCCGATAAGTTCCTGCAGTTTCTTTTGGGCTATTCCGACCAATTGGATGTTGCCGCTATTGAACTCCCTGATTTTCGCCTCGTAATCCGTTTTGGAATAAGACTTGTTGAAAATATGGAATTGCTTGTCTTTTAATCCCACGCAGCCGAAGCAATCGCGGCAGCCCACGCAGTTATGGAGGAACCGGCCCTCCGAACAGTTATCGCAATTCACGGAAAAGGAAAGGCTATGGCACTGGAAACAATCCGCGCACTCGTAACAGAACCGGGAAGCGTAGGTATAAAGGCAGTCGTAACAATCTTTGGACTGCCAGACGATATGCCCGTACACGCAATCCTCGTTGCCGACATTCCCAAAAACGAGATAGCAGTTACGGCTGGAAAAAGAAAAATTGCAGTAATCAGTGTTCTCGCAATTGATGTTTGAGATATTCATACGCGGTACCGCGCGGTGCAGGATTTTAAGCTGGTCAAAAACCGGCCGGTTTAAATCGACGTCGATCCCGTAACTAAGACCATCCCATTTATCGCTCCACCACTCGTACATCTCGTAAACGGGAAACGGCGCGTCCACATCATACATCGAAACAATCTGTTTTCCTGTAAGGTCACATTTTCGGTGGTACAGGTTGAAAAAATTCCGGAACATCATGCGCCTCTGCATGCGGCAATCAGGACACATTTGGGGCTCCGACACGCCAACCGTTTCATAAAACCGGCGATCGGCATCACGGACTTCAAAGCCGGTGGCGCATTGCTTACAAATTTTCATGATTTGACCGACTTGATAATCACACAAGTGGTGACCCCGGCAGGAATTGAACCTGCATCTAAGCCTTAGGAGTGCCTTGTTCTATCCGTTGAACTACGGGGCCGTATTCAGAACGACAAGTTTTGAGTTGTCTTCGGGCAATTCGCTTTTTTTGACCGTAAACTCATCAACCGGCTGTACCGCTTCGCCTCCCATAAGGCCGACGAATTCTTTAATGGGGGTGAAGCCCATCTTGCTGCCATTCGTATGGTACATCATCGGAATAATGACACGGGGTTCGATCTGCTCCACGATTTCTTTGGCCTTTTTGGCATCCACCGTCATCTTGCCGCCGACGGGAACAAAAAGGATATCCACATCGCCCACCTGTTCCAGCTGTTCAGAGGTGAGCTTGGTGCCCTGCGCGCCGAGATGGCAAAGGCGGATACCGCCTATATTAATGGTAAAAATCGTGTTTTCCAGCTGCTCCTTGTCTTCTTTTGAATTATGGAAAGAATGGATGCCTTTGAAGTAAATGCCGCTATATTCGTATTCGCCGGGCCAGTTGATGACCTTGGGCTCGCCCTTCACCCCGCCGACATTGTTATGGGCTTCGTGCTCAAAACTGACCGTGACAATATGGCCGGAAATGCCAGGAAACTTCATTCCGATTTTATCGGAATAAGGATCGGTGACAACCGTTACCTTATCTTCCGTAATGGAAAAACAGGCATGGCCATGGAATTGGATTTTCATAGGGATTTGCTTAAAAGACCGCGACTCATTTTAACATACCGCCTTAAAACGGGGAAACGAATTTGGTGCAATGTGTAACGCTCAACCCGCACGCTCAATTCGTACGCTCCACAGGCTATCCGGGATTAACCCCCGGCAAGGGTTTTTATAAATTTCCATCCCCATAAACCGACAAGGGTCAGTATCGTGGCAATCATGAAAACTTCCATGGGGCCGGAGTCGGGTGTGCCGGCAGCCTGGCCAAGCTGGTCGCGGTAGATCCTGTTTGCGGAAATTTGTGCCGTTTGCTGCACCTGGACGCCAGACATGTTCTGCTGCAGGGCCTGTTGGGGAGTGATTGCGGCGACATGGGTATTCACACGGTAGCCTGCAGAGGCGGGCATTTGGGATTGCCCGATAGCGGTAGTCACTTGGACGGCTTCGGGGGCGGCGGCGTGCAGGCTTTCTTCCGTTTGGGACTGGACCATCTCGGTAAGCTGCTGCAGGGCCTGGGTGTTCTGTTCTTCTTTTTCCTGGTACTCCGCAAGCTGTTTTTGCAGTTCTTCGACAAGCTTTAGGCTCGCGTCTTCTTCGGTAACAGCCGGTTGGACCGCCTCGACAACCGCTTCGGCAGGCTTCTCCTGCTGAGCAGCGACAGGTTCGACTTCAATAAGCGTCGCTTCCGTCTGCGCTTCCACGACCCTTGTGGCTTCCGGAACTTCCGGTTCCATGGCGGTTTCGGGGCCGGCCGCAACGTCTGGCGTTTCAGGCTTTAAGGCGGTTTCCGGAATGATATTAAGGGGTTCTACCAATTGCTCTTCAGCCGGTTGCTGCATCCCTGTTGTGTCGAACAGGTTACCTTGCAATAAATTGGCCATTTGCTGAGGGGCGAGCAACCCGAACATGAAAAGGGCAAGCACAAAAAGGCCCACGGCCCAAAACGCCTTATAGCGTACCGTCGGCCCTGCCGATTTGTCCTTTTTTCCCGTATCCGCGGGAGTGTGGAGGAAATGCTCCGGGATGGTCACCCAATGGGTACTGGTTTTTTTCATTTTGGTAAAGGATTACTTGGTTTTTATTTTTAAAGTTTAAACCTGCTTTCGGGTGCGGAACAGCACGACTCCCGAGAGGCCGAAAGCGGAAAAAAGCACCCACCACACAAGCGGGCCGTTCTGGGGTTGTTCAGGAATACGGGCAAGAAGAGCAGCGAGCATTTCCTCGAAAGGCGATGTAGAAGACAAAGGCTGGCCGATGATCACGCCGGCTTCGTCGGAATAATCAGTCTCGCGGCCCTGGCCGTCATAGGCGGTAACGGCAAAGTAATAGGTTTCGCCGTTCAAAAGGCCGTCCAGTTTGTACCGGCCCACGTCACCCACATTGCGTTGCCGTGTGTATTGGCCGCTTGTTTTGCCGTAATACAGGAAATAACCGGCACGGTCTTCTTCTTTAGTCATATCCCATTTTAGTTCCGCGTAACCCGAGCCCGTGTCCACGCGCAGGTTAACCGGACGCGAAAGGGTAAAAGGCGACCCTCCAACGTCAACGGAAGCCTCTTCAGGCTCAGGTTGAACAAGGGGAACCTGGGTGGCGATGGCACCCGGATTCAGGGAAAGCTTAATGTCCCCCGGGGCGGAACTTAATATGTTGACCGGAAAGCCCTGGTCGATAATATTGACCGACACATGGCCCAATTCCGTAACCTGATAATCATAAGGGGAAATGACTGTGGTAACGGGGTTTTGCGCTTTCACGCGGAAACGGATAGAGGCGACTTTGGCTTCGGCTTCTTTCATCCCTCCCGTGATATTGCTGCGGCCGATTTTCACACGGCCTTCCGCAGCGGAAAAAATATCTTCGCCGGGAGCGGCCAGGGTGAAGGGCGACCCTTCAAAGGAAATGTTCATTCCTTCCAAAGCGCTTGGATCATACGTAAACCACGCGCGGACAGAAATGATATTTTCCTGCAATGGATTTTTAAGGATAACATCCACCGTAAACTCATCACCGGCATTGGCTTGGGTAACGGACGGCTTCAGCTCCAAGGTGGATTCACCGCCCTGGGCGAAAGCCAGGGTTGTGAGGCCAACCGTAAGGGCGATGAAAGGGGTTAAAAGGGAAAAGATAAGTCGCTTCATGGGATAAAATTATTGGGCAAATTTGGGTTTGGAATAATTTTGGATGATAAGGGCGGGGCTTTGGGGTTTAAGAAGGATATTATAAGGAATCCCTTCTTCAATCACATTCGCGGAAGCATGGCCGGAAAGATCGGATTTGTAGTCATAAACATCGACCATCGCCGTCCCCCTGGTCTTCATGCTGAACGTAACCGTGGCGATCGTGATGCTGGGGTCGGTAATGGGGGCATTGTTAGACCGGCCGACCATAACGACACCGTTGATCCCGTCAAACGCGTTTTCATAAGGCGCGGAAAGGGCGAAAGGCGAATCCGTGGCGTCCACCTTTAAGCCCGTGAGCAAAGCGGGGTTATAGGAAAGCCAGCTTTGCGCGGAAATGATAGGTTTCCTTTCGGGGTTCTGGAGCACGACGCGGACTTTCACTTCATCGGCTATCTTTTCGGTAAACAGTTTCATGGAAACCGACTTTTTTACCTGTTTAAGGGCCTGTATTTTTTCCTGTCCTGCCGCAGGGCGCACCGTATCCTGGCCTGGAATAAGGGCGCATCCTGAAAGGAAAGAGGAAAGGAAAATCAGGACGGCGGCGGCGATGATGATTTTGGATGGTTTCATAACATTACGGGATTATAGGTGAAGAGGCGGGTGGTTCAGCGGAAATTTCGCCGCCGGCAGGTTCCGAAGTATGCGGCACCGAAGAGTCCGGCTCCGGTTCCAAGGGCTGGCCGACGGAAGAGGAAGCAGAAGCCGGCTCTTCAGTGGTGACCGACTGGCCCACTGCAGTGCCATACGCGGCGGAAAACAGGGTAAAATCGATAAAATCCACTTTGCCGTCGCCGTTCAAATCCGCGCCGGTCGAAAGGGCCTGTGTTTGGGCGAACTGCCGGTTAAAGCCTTTTACCATCTTGTTGATGGCTACCTTGGGCGTGATGCCCGCGGCGGAAGTGAGGTCGCGGATCTGCACGCGGTACCGCACACCTGATTTTTGCGGCGCGGTCGCGACAAGCAGGATATTGGCCGCATCGCCGAATTCGACACCGGTCACTTCCAAAGGTTTCGTGCTGTCGCCTTCCTCAAAGATTTCTATGTTAAAGTCGGGGGCCAGAGGCGCATGTTCGGCAAGCCTTTGGGGGGATTGCGTCACAGGAGAAAGCTTCAGGCTGGAAGGACGGAGGTAATTACTGAATTCCACTTCAAGGAGTTCGCTGGAAAGGGCGGTAACGTATTCCACAACAGGAGGACGGTCATCGGCCTTATAGCCCGCAAG
>JAFGNE010000010.1 GCA_016927155.1 Candidatus Peregrinibacteria bacterium | reverse complement strand
GCGTAAATTCTGCGGAGCGCAGCGGAGAAGAATTAAGCATTTTTGAGCGTTTCCCTACTGCGAAAAGTAGCGAGAAACGCGGTCCGATCAAAACTGCTCCGCCCCTCTTTTCATTTTTGGCAACGCGATGCCAAAAAGGAAACGGGCGATTTTGCGGGGAATGGAATTAAAGCGATCTTCCGCCACCTCGTGCTCACCGAAGGACTCAACAATAGACCAAAGCGCCCCGTTTTGGAATTCCTGGATGTTCTTGAGAATCTTAATTTTCAGCCAGCTCAACACCCCGGGCTTGGGGGCGAGTTTATACATGCCGGTATCGATCAGCACGGCGTCGCCTTTTTCGGCCAGAACTCCATCCGGCAGGTCAAAACCCCCCCAGTGATGTTCTGTTTTGATCTGTTCATCCGCCACCATCAAATTACTGATCTCGGCACGCATGGCCTTACAAAAAGGATTAAGGGCCGGAAAAACCAGCTTAAACGCCTTGCCTCCCAACAAATCCAGGCCCCTTTGCTCCTCCGGATTTTTCAGTATGTCTTCGCTTTCGGAAATGCATCGGTAAACCAAATCACGGTAGGAACGATTGCCCGCCAAATCGCCGAAAGTCATGGGGTGGGCCGGCTCAAAAAGCGGCTGTTCCAAAATATATTTCACGGCTTTTCGCGTCTTTTTTGCCAGCCTTTCGGTATTCATAAAATCCTTCACCATATCAATGATTTCCCATCCGACCGTGCGCGTATAAAGCCGGCGGAAAAATCCGATCGGTTTCTCAAATTTGCGGTGAAGCGCTTCCCTGAAAGCGGCCACATTTTTCTGGTTATGAAACCCCATCACTATCCTGCGCGCCATCTCCGTGGGCCCCTGTACAACACGCTGGACAAACGGAACTCTTTCCGGATAGGAAACGCGTGGGTTCCACCGTATCCGGGTGGGGAGGATCGGAAGGTTGTGGCGGCGAAGAATAACCGGATTCTCTTTAATCGTTTCCGGATCCATTTCCTGAAAAAGCAACCCGAGGGGTTTGGGAAATTTGCGGACAATCCTCTTTTCCCAATCGATCATCACATGGTGTTCGGTACCGCCAACGCGTTTACCGTCAACAACCAAAGTTCTGGAATCATCATCCGGATCACCTTCGAAAAAGGGGGTTTCTTTATCCACAGAAGTTCCCGTTTAATAATAAAGGCGATTATTTTAGCATGCCCCTTTGGCGTTTCCAAGTACAACGCGGGCGTTCCTTTGCAGGCCTTTGCGTTTGGCGCGCATAAGGGGCGTTCCTGCGAACCGTTTTAAAAACTCTCCATCATTTTTTATAGAAAGAACCTTTTTAAGATCGAGCGACTCCCCCGCCCGTACCGATACGGCACGTTCGGGCGGGCCTGCACCGTATTTTTTGCCGAATTCCTTGATGAGGATTTTTTGGCGGTGCGCGCGGCCAAGGTTAAACGGGCAAACTTCCTGGCAGGCATCGCAGCCAAAAAGACGATTGCCGATTTTTGGGCGTAACGCCGCGGGGATAGGGCCTTTGTTTTCAATAGTAAGATAAGCAATGCATTTGCGCGCGTCCAAGACTCCTGGGGCAACCAGGGCGCCGGTGGGGCATGCCTCAATACACTTCCGGCAGTCGCCGCAATTGGGCATGCGCAAGGAAGGGGTGGGCGTAAGGTCCAGGTCGGTCAGCACCACGCCGATGAAAAAGTAACTGCCTTTCTGCGGATGGATGAGACAGGTGTTTTTGCCGAAAAAGCCCAATCCCGCCGCGGCGGCGATCACCCTGTCCACCATAGGCCCGCTATCCACCGAAACATAGGTTTTCGCGCCGGGATTCTCCGCCTGGAGCCACCGGGCGAGTTCTTTCAGTTTCCGGGTGAGGACGTTATGATAATCCCGACCAGCGGCATAACGGGCGATTCGCCCTCTGTCCTTTGAACAATTTTTTTGTTCATAACCGTACCACGCCGCAAGTGCAATGGCCGATTTAAAGCCCGGCAATTTATTATCCGGATGGTAACGGTCATTTTCCATTCTCTTCAGATATTCCATCTTGGCCTCCATCCCTTTTTTCAACCACTTCCGGAAAACCGGATGGTGTTCCTTAAGGGCGTTTAAAATCTTCTCACGGTCCGCGACTCCGAAAAACGACCAGCCTTGCCTCTTGATGAATTTTTCCAGAAGGATTTGTTTCATAAAGCTTGCTCACAACCATGGATCAGATTACCATAAATACAGACTTTAAATTTGCTCAATCATGAAAAAACTTTTTGGATTAACCATCGTCCTGTTAACGGTTTTAACGCTTACGGGATGTACTGCGCCCTCGGGCGCAGAAATGGCCCCTTCGGATATACCGCCAGTCATCAATTCTTTGGATAACGCCAAAAGCGAACTCTTCGGCGAACTCGGTGTGAACGAAGGGAATGAAAATCCGGGAACCCCCTTGCCTGTCGTGGAAATCCCTTCCCCCGCCCTTCCTGTTGGAACGGACGACATTAATGTACTTCCGGTAAAATAAAAACCGGATACAAAAAAACACCCTGAGCGCTGTCAAAGGGTGATTTTTTCATATTGCATCGCTAAGTGCAGTAAAAATTCCGATCCGAAATTAATTTTACGACCTTTCCTGTGATTGAAGCATTTAAGCTCAGTCCAGGATGTTTTCTCCGTAAAAGGAGGTATTCCATCCGCAGGTTCTCCTACGGATACCTTGTTACGACTTCATCCCAATCAGTGAATTTACCTTAGGCACCCGCCCCGAGGGGCTGAGGCGACTTCGGGTACCTTCACCTTTCATGATGTGACGGGCGGTGAGTACAAGACCCAGGAACATATTCAACGCGACATGGCTGATTCGCGTTTACTAGCGATTCCGGCTTCATGGGGGCGAGTTGCAGCCCCCAATCCGAACTGGGACCGGCTTTGATGGGATTGGCTCCCCCTTGCGGGTTGGCTGCCCATTGTACCGGCCATTGTAACACGTGTGTAGCCCAAGGCATAAAGGCCATGCTGATCTGACGTCATCCTTACCTTCCTCCGACTTGGAGCCGGCAGTCTCCTGTGAAAAGCAACACAGGATAAGGGTTGCGCTCGTTTACGGACTTAACCGAACACCTCAAGGCACGAGCTGACGACGACCATGCAGCACCTGTCACCGGGTTCCTTACGGCACTCCCGACTTTCGTCGGGATTCCCGGGATGTCAAACCTTGGTGAGGTTCCCCGTTTATTGTCGAATTGAACCACATGTTCCACCGCTTGTGTGGGTCCCCGTCTATTCCTTTGAGTTTTAATCTTGCGACCGTACTCCCCAGGCGGGATACTTAACGCGTTAGCT
>JAFGNE010000009.1 GCA_016927155.1 Candidatus Peregrinibacteria bacterium | reverse complement strand
TGAGGGTATCGGCCCAACCCTGCCTGCTTAACATCATTTCTCGTGCCATAGGCTTATTTCATGGAATTAATTTTGGCTTCCTGTTCGTCCAGTTCTTTGGTGGCGATGGCCAGCTCGTCCTTGTTCGGCGCCCTGCCGTGCCAGCCCGCCTGGTTTTCCATAAAAGAAATCCCTTTGCCCTTCACCGTGTGGCAAAGGATCACGGTCGGCCTGCCTTTCAAAGCCAGCGCCTTGGCGATGGCCTTATGGATTTCATCAAAATCGTGGCCGTTTTTCACCTCAATAACATGCCAGTTGAAGCTTTTGAATTTAAGATCGAGCGGGTGCACGCCCATCACGTCTTCCACGTTGCCGTCGATCTGGAGCTTGTTGTAATCCACCAGCACGATCAGGTTATCCAATTTATAATGGGCCGCCGCCATGATCGCCTCCCAGCTTTGCCCTTCCTGCAAGTCGCCTTCGCTGGAAAGTCCGTACACGCGGTTAGGCTTACCCTGGGCCTTTAAGCCAAGCGCCACGCCGGTTGCGATGGAAAGGTTCTGCCCCAGCGACCCGCCGGACATCTCGATGCCCTTGGGGTAAAAACGGCAGGGATGGCCCTGCAATTCCGAGCCGAGCTTCCGGAACGTCATTAATTTGGCCGGGTCAAAATAGCCTGTGCGCGCCAGAATCGAATAAATGGCCGGGGTGATGTGGCATTTGCAGAAGATCATCCGGTCACGCCCCTCCCATTCGGGGTTGTCGGCATCGTGCACAAGGAATTCATTGAAAAGCGTCACCAGCATTTCAACGGCCGAAAGCGATCCCCCGGGATGGCCGGAACCCGCGGCCGCCGTCATTTCCACAATATCGCGGCGCATACGGATGGCCTTCAAAAGTCGTTCCTTGGGGGTGAGTTGGATGGGGTATTTCATATCCTCTGCTCAAAAAGCGGGCGCAAATATAATAACAGAAAAATGGTGGCAAAAACAGATTTTTAAAATTGGGTGTTGTTGATGAAATGCTTCGCCTGTTCGTATTGTTTGGCGTCTATTTTTTCTTCCGTGTTCAAAATGTCCAAAAGCTCATTGATGCCGATAACGCTGAAAAGCCGATAGCCTTTTTCCGCCAAAAGCCGCCCGCCGCCCTGTTCCCTGTCCACTAAAATCACAAAGTCTTTCACTTTAAGCCCGGAAGCTTCGAAAGGTTCGATCGTCTCGAACTTGCTGGCGCCGTTGGTGATCAGGTCGTCAATGATCAGCGCCGTCTGCCCTTCCTTATATACGCCCTCAATTTTCTTTTTGGTGCCGTAATCCTTGATTTCCTTGCGGGCGTATATCATGGGCCAGTTTTCATTGATGGAAACGGCCGTGGCGATGGGCAAAGCGGTGTAAGGGATACCCGCCACCACGTCGAATGCCAGTTTTTCCGCCTTGATGATTTTGGCCATCGCTTCACTGATTTTTTTAAGCGCGTGGGGGTAAGAAACAAGCACGCGAAGGTCAATATAAATCGGTGAAGTAACGCCGGATTTCAATGTGAATTCGCCGAACTTGACGGCACCGATCTCGTGCAAAAGGAGAGCGATCGTTTTTTTCATGGGGAATGGGTTAGGGCTTGCTTGGATTTTATCAGCGCTTGGCGTTTTTGGCTACAAAGTAAGCGGCGGCCACGGAGGCGATGGGGATGAGAAGGATGATGGAAAATGCCCCCAAAAAGATGCGGGTCAGTTCCAGCGCCACAAAATCGTAATTCAGGAATTCATGGACGTCATTGAAACGCGCCATGGCCATGAGCGTGAGGAAGGGCAATGAAGCCGCAAGGTAGGCAAGCAGGAGGGTGTTGATCATGCTGCCCAGGATATCTTTGCCCACTTCCATGCCTAAACGGTAGGTTTTGGTGAAACTCAGTCCCGGATTCTCTTTAAGCCCTTCAAAAACCGCGGAACAGATGGTTACGGCCACGTCGATCAGCGCTCCCGCGGCCCCCAAAAAGAGCGATAAGATAAGCACCTGGCGGATGTCCGTGTCCGGGAATTGCGAGAGGAGGGTCCGGAATTCTTCCGAAGGCGTATTGCCGATATGGGCCGCCGCGGCGAAAAAATAAGTGAACAGGAAACCGGCGGCATATCCCGCGTTCACGGCAATGAGAGAGCTCAGGCTCTTGCGGTTAAACCCATGGATAAGGGGAATAGTGAGGACGGTGATAAGAAAAATATAAATAAGTCCCGCCGGTAAAAGGGGAAAACCGGCTTTCACGGCATTGAGGATGATGGCGTAAAAGAGGAACAGCGAAAGCATCACGCTTAAGATGGAAAAAATCCCCTTTTTTCCGGCTATCAGCACGGCGAGGACGCCGAACAGAACGAATACGGCCAGCAGACCGTCCTTATGGTAATAATCCTGGATATCGTATCGCAGCCGCCCGTCCTCCATTTCCGTGACGTAAAGGCTGACTTTGTCGCCTTTTTTATAATCATCATGGAAAAAAAGGTCGTTCAGTTCGGTTTTCACGGTTTGGCGCGGCCCGCTGATGAGCTTCACGTATACAACATTATCATGCCTTTCGATGACTTGTCCTTTAAGCAAAACGCCCGAATCGGCCATTTCGTTCGGCTGTTGCGATACGGGGGTTTGGAAAAAAAGCGCGACAAGCGTCAAAGTAATTACCCAGAACGCCCCGTAAATAAAATGGATTTTTTTCATAAAAAAAGATTATAAGCTGTTTTCCTCGATTTTCAGCGCCTTGCCTTCCGTAAGGGCTTCCGCGATTTTCCGGTTGGCGGAGGAAAGGATGCGGTGGAAAGTACTTTGCGAAATATCCATTTTAAGGGCGCAGTCTTTTTGTTCCAGATTTTTATGGTATTTTAACCTAACAGCCTCCATTTCATCGCGCCTGAGCTCCACTTCTGCCAGGGTTTTAAGCGGTATGCCGCATGGCTTGAAATAAATGACGTGAGGGCTAAAACGGATGCGGCGGTTTTTACGGTGCCTCATGGGTTAGCGGTTAGTTCAGGAAAACAGGATCCAGGCGCCCAGCGCGGCCATAATCAGGCCGGTGACCAGATGGAGGGCCTTTAAATTGCGGTCTTTCCATTCACCCGCTTTTTCAATAGTGGAAAGGCCGAAATAAATGGCCGCCGTGATGACGAGCAGGGGCAGGACGAAAAAAACATTATAATAAAGCAGGATGGGGATGACTCGCCCCAGGCTTTCGTAAACGGAAAGGAGCCCCAGGACGACAAAATAAGGCCCGCCGGTGCAGGGGAGCTCAAAAAGCGTTACGGCAAACCCCATCAGGAAAGCCCCGAAAGGGGATGTGACGCCGCGGAGCATGCTTTTGAGCCTGGGTCTCCAGGTATTGGGGATTTCCATCACAAAACCGCCGCCGCCATACCAGAAAAAATCCTTAATGTTAAGCAAGCCCAAAAAGACAGCCAGCCCCCCGACACCTTTGAATATCCAATAAGAAAGCGAATGCAGGAAATGGAGGGAATAACTGATGCCCAGCCCGAAAAGGAAGTAAGAAATGTAAATGGAAACCGTGAACGCCAGCCCGCCGAGAAGCGCCCGCTTTTTTTCCTGCACGAGCATCAGGGCGGTGAGCAGAATCACAAGCACGGCGATGGCGCAGGGGTTTACGGAATCCACCAGGGCCATGCCGGTGATCACCCAAAGGGATACGGGTTCCGCGGTGTCTTGTGACATGGCTTCCGGTTCCGCCGGTTCGGGCATGATTTTGGCGGCTTGTTCAGGTGTTTTTGCGAGCATTTTCCGCGCTGTTTCCTGGGCCGTCAAAGGGTCTGTTCCGTTTTTTTCGTTTTCATAAGCCACAACAGGTTTGGAGGGCGCGGCGGGAATAAATGGCCTGGAAGCGGATGGCGGCGTTTCTTCCGGCGCGGGTTCCGGGATTTCAGGCGCCGTTTCTTCGCTGGCTTCTTCTGCCGTTGGGTTCACGATGGATAAGACAGCTTTAATTTCTTTTTCCAGGTTTTGCAGGATGGGAGTGTCCCCGAGAAAATACGTCCCGTTCAGAAAAGCCACAGGAACCCCCCGCCGGTTCAGGGGGATGTTATAGGCTTCGAACATCTGCGTCAGGCGGTTGGCATTGACGGGATTGTGGTAAACCTCATACTGGTAAAAAGAAGTTAGGGGATACCGGTTGCCCATTTCTTCAATAAAAGGTTTTACTTTTGAACAATGCGGGCAGCCGTCTCCGTAAAAAAAATAAACGGCAGGATTTTCCGCGGATACAGGAAGGACTGTGAGGATAAACAGCAGAATGGCAAAAATGGCTTTCAGGGGGCGCATGGTTTTTTTAAGTT
>JAFGNE010000090.1 GCA_016927155.1 Candidatus Peregrinibacteria bacterium | reverse complement strand
GCCGGCGGCGGCCTCACGTTTTAAAACCTTTTCAACACCGCCCGCGGTCTTTTCAAGCTCCTGGATGGTGACTCCCTCGATCACTTCATCCACGAACCGCGAGCGCTTGGATTTGCGCGGGTTTTTGGAGGCGGAAAGCGTGTAAAAATCGCTGTGCAGGAGGTAAAGTTTTTCCTTGGCGCGGGTACAGGCCACGTAAAACAAACGGCGTTCCTCTTCCTCGTGGAATTCCTTTTCGGTCAGGATCTCGTGCACCAGCTCGTCGGGGAGCCTGATAGGGTCTTTGCGGTTCATGGAGGGAAACCGGTTGTTGACGAGGCTCGAGACAAAAACCGTGTGGAACTCCAGGCCTTTCACGCCATGCACGGTACTTACCTGCACGCCTTCGCCGCCTGCCGCTTCGAACTTGGCCGAAGGATTTTCGCCGGCCTCTTCGGCTATATCGAGGTAATGGATAAAATCCACCACCGTCACCTCTTCGCTTTCGCGCTCAAACTGCTGGATCTTTCCGAAAAACGTGGCGATGTTCATGATCTTTTCCTCAGCCTCAATAGTGCCCTGTTTCAACAGGTTTTCATACACATGCGCGGATTCGGTGAAACGGAAAAGCGTTTCGCCGGCGGAATGGTTTTTGGAAAATTCGATAAGACCGCCAAGCGTCTTGGCAAGGCCGGCGCACGCCTCCGACGTTTTGACGTGCGACCAAAGCGGCTTATGGTCCCCTTTCGCCTCCGCCATCAGCGTGACGATGGCTTCCATGGGGATCTTGAAATAATCCATGCGGAGCACGCGGAACAGGCTGACGTCATCGGTGGGATTGGCAACCGAGCGAAGAACCGCGATCAGGTCACGGACTTCTTCCTTGTTATAAAGGCCGCGTTCGGACAAAAACTGGTAAGGAATGTTATTGCTCTTCAGGGCATTGATGACCGGACGCGCGTACGCGTTCGCGCGCACCAGAATGGCGATTTCATTAAGCGGCTCTTTGATTTTTTTGATCTCCTGCGCGATGTAGCCGGCTTCCTGCTCAACGGTCGGAAAATGGACCAGCGCGATGGATTCCTGAGCGCCCGGGCGAAGGGCCGTCAGTTTTTTGTTGACCTTTGATTTCACCTCCAGGCGATCGGGATTGTTCTTTTGGATGGAAGCGTAGGCGAAATCGAGGATGGCCTGAGAACTGCGGTAATTTTCCGTGAGCACCACTTTTTTAAGCTCGGGATATTTTTCCTCGAACTGCAGGATGTTCGAAATGGCGGCGCCACGGAATTTGTAGATGGACTGATCGTCATCGCCCACCGCCATGATGTTTTTGTGCCGGGCCACCAGAAAATCCACGATGCGGTTCTGGGCGATATTGGTGTCCTGGTATTCGTCCACCAGCACGTACTTATAATGGTTTTGCAGATGGACGAGGATGTTGGGACGTTTTTCAAAAAGCTCAATCACCTTAAAATGCAGGTCGGCGAAATCGAGATAATTATTTTCCGCGAGCAGTTTTTGGTAGAGGCCGTAGGCTTTGGCCAGCTCCAGCGCGCGCGCGGCTTCCGCTTTTTCCTCTTTTTCCTTCGACGCCTTCTGCTTTTTCTTGGCAAAAGCCAGATAGTCCGCAGGCGAAATGATCTCCTCTTTCAGCCGGCCGAAATGGCCAATGAGGGCGTCGATGAACGCGGTCGGGTTGCCGAGAGGCCGGTAATAATCGAGTTCAAAATCAAAAAGGCGCTCCTTTAAAAACTGCCAGTGCCGCACGCCTTCAATGATGCGGAAATTGGGGCCAAGCCCAATATCGATGCCGTACTGCCGGAGTATCTTTTCACAGAAAGAATGGAATGTGGAAAGCGGGACGGCTTCGTAGCCGAGGGGCATCAGGCGATCGAGCCGTTCCTCCATTTCGTTGGCCGCTTTTTCGGTAAAAGTAAGGCCTAATACCTCATCGTTCGCACACCACTGGTTCTGCAGAATGTGGGCGATGCGTTCGGTAATGACGCGCGTTTTGCCCGTGCCCGCCCCCGCGATCACGAGGATAGGGCCGTCCTTGTGCTCCACCGCTTCCCGTTGCTGGACATTGAGTTTTTCAGCCACGAAACCATGTTACCACGCGTCATTCCGAGTGCAACGAAATATTATTTCGCCTTCTTCTCTTTTTTGGCCGCTTTTGGCTTCTCTTCCGTTTTTGCCGCCTTTTCTTTTTTGGCGGCGGCTTTCTTGGGTTTGGCCTCTTTTTCCTCCTTGGCTTCCTTTTCCACTTCCTCTTTCACCTCTTCCTTAGCCTCCTCCGCAGGGGCTTCTTCCGCTTTGGGCTCCTCTTTGGGTTCTTCCTCTTTTTTTTCCTCAGCCTTGGCCTTTTTCTTTACGGGCGTCAGCGCCTTGATGGAAAGGCCGATGCGGTGTTCGTCGCGGTCGATGTTGATGACCTGGGCTTCCACTTCCTGACCCACGGAAAGGAAATCCTCGGGCTTTTCCACTTTCTCGTTCGAGATTTCGGAAAGGTGGATCAGACCGTTGATGTCATCCTTAAGCTGAACGAAGGCGCCAAAAGGCGAAAAACGATTGATGGTGCCTTTCACTTTGGTGCCGATGGGATATTTTTCTTCCATGACCGCCCAGGGGTCGGGAGTAAGGCGCTTGATGCTGAGGCTGAGCTTTTCGCCTTCGATGCCGATGATCATGACTTTGACTTTGTCGCCCACTCTGGCGTACTGGTGCGGGTTTGAAACATGGCCCCAGGCGATTTCGGAAATATGCACAAGGCCTTCCAGCCCGTCAAACGTGACAAAAATACCGAATTTAACGACGCCGCTTACCGTGCCTTCCACGGTTTCGCCGATATTGAGCTTACCCAGGGAATCCTTGGCGTTCCTTTCGATGGCGGCTTTTTCGGAAAGGATCATCTTTCCCGTGGACCTGTCGAGGTTAATGACTTTGACGATGAGCTTGATGCCCACGAGCTTCTGCAGGCGGGAAAGGATCTGGCCGGCATCGGCGTCTTCCACGCGCGGATAGTGCACAGGGGCAAGCTGCGAAACCGGGATGAATCCTTTAATACCGTCCACATCCACCAAAAGGCCACCTTTGTTGGCTTCGCTAACCGTGATTTCAACAAGGTCGCCGTTCTTGAACGCGGCCTCGAAACGGTCCCACGTGATGGACTGGGAAGCCTTTTTGAGGGAAAGGACGACCATGCCGTCTTCATTTTCTTCGTCGATGACGACCGCCTTCACTTCATCGCCCTCCTTCAGGCTGCGGAAAGTACCGAGGCTGTCATGCGTTTCCTTACCGGAAGCGATGCCGACGGCAACGCCGTTCAAATCGACCACCATGTGGTTCTTCTTGACGCTGACCACCGTACCGGTGACCACCGCGCCAAGCTGCGGCTTAACAAACTCGGCACTCTCGCCGAGGATGTCTTCCATGGTAATATTGGGGTCTACGATTTTGTACATATAAAAAAAGTGAGCAGATAAGTTAATGTTAGCGGCAGCCGGTAGCCTCTTGCTCTGCCAGAACCAGAGGTGAAACCGAATGCGGACGTATATTACAGGCGCTCATCAATAGAGTCAACCTAAAATCAGCCTGTCACCTTGCCGTCTTCAATACACATAGCGCACACAGGTACTTTGATGCCTGCCAAAAATTCTTTATGCGTTGTCGTCAAAAAAGTTTGCGCGCTTTCAACCGCTTCCATTAAATACTTTTGCCGCGATTCGTCGAGTTCGGAAAAAACGTCATCCAGGAGGAGCACAGGCGTTTCACCACTCGCTTCCTTTATAATGGCGATTTCCGCGAACTTGAGGGCGAGCACCAGGCTCCGCCATTCCCCGCGGGAGGCGAAACGTGCCATTTCATGGCCGTTCAGGAAAAATTCAAGGTCGTCGCGGTGCGGGCCGATTTGGGTGGCGCCGGAACCGATATCGCGTTCATGGTTCTTTGAAATAAGATCGAGCAATTCTTTTTTGCCTTTTGCTTCACCCGCTTTGGAAAGGTAATGGATTTCCACTTTATTTTCCGACTGCGCGATGGCATTATAATAAGGAAAGATGAGCGCGGACAGGGATTGGACAAGCTCCTGCCGTTTGCGCACCACCTCAATCCCCGCCTCCGCCATAGCGCCATCCCAAAACTCCAGTTCCGGTTCATTGGCGTTTTTTTCGCGGATACGCCGGAGCAACGCGTTCCTCTGTTTCACGGTTTCCTGGTATCGCATCAAACTTTCCAGGTACCCGCGGTCAGTTTGGGAAAGGAGGATATCCATGTAACGGCGCCGGATCTTTGGCTCAAGGCTGATGAGCGATATGTCTTCCGGCGAAAAGAAAACGGCTTTCAGGTTGCCGATAAATTCGGATGCCGTTTTTTTGACGCCGTTTATTTTCAGCCCTTTTTGCGCCATGCCTTTCATCAGGGACATTTCCAAAATCTTTTCGCCTTCAGCGGTCTTTATGCCCGCTTCCATTTTGCAGAAATCTTCGTCAAACCCGATCACGTCAGCCGCCAGGCGCGAACGAAAGGATTTGGAAAGGGCGAGCATGTAAATCGCTTCTAAAATATTCGTTTTCCCCTGCCCATTTGATCCCACAAAAGCGATGGCGGAATTTTTTTCGCCGAATTCCAGCTTGAGGGGCCTGAGATTGCGGAAGCCTTTCAGGGTAAGCGATATGATCTTCACGGCTTTATGGATTGATTTTTTGGGCTTATTTTGCTATAATATTAAGATTTTTCACAAAAGATATCAAAAACAAAAAAAATATGGCCCAAAAAGTCTATTTCAGGATCAGGCGGATCAGGAAAAACCGGAAAAAAATCGTCTATTTCCCAAGGCATAAACAGCTTTTGTTCAGCCCCGCAATGGCCATGGGTTTAAAGTATGCCGGCCTCATCCTCATCACCATGACCCTCATGGCCGTCGTTTACCTGCGGCAGCAGACAGGGCAGTGGTTCAAGGCGAGCGTGCTGGACATGCCCCAGCCTTTTAACGGCACGGTGCTTCCTGTTTCCAAAGTGCCCAACTGGAGCAAATGGCAGGGAAATAACACGACAACGAAATATTCGGAAATCAGCGCCTCGGACCTGATTGACCTTCCGGCTTACAACCTCACCAAGATGCAATTCCCCAATGACCAGCTCATATGGGGAAACGCGGAACACGACGTCATCCGCAACATGAAAATCACTTATTCGGTGGTTTACATGGGAAATTATGAACTGGACCACCAGGAAAATTCCGGATCCCACCTCGGCGTCGACATCAAGATACCCCAGGGGACTCCTGTGCACGCCGTCGCCAACGGCAAGGTCGTGAAAACATCAACGCAATCTTCAGGGTTCGGGCACCATATCTGCATTGAACACTTTGATGTTCCAGATCCGGAAAACCCCGGAAGCCTGACCAACCTTTATTCATGCTACGTGCATCTGGATGAAGTGAAAGTGAGTGAAGGGCAGAACGTTTTAAAAGGTGAGGCGATCGGCACCAGCGGTAACACGGGCACATCCACCACACCCCATCTGCATTTCCAGATGGACAGGGAAAGCGCGCCGTGGCACCCCTACTGGCCGTTCACCACCGCCGAATCGCAGGCGGCGGGTTACAGCTTTTTTGAAGCGGTAAACCACGGGCTTGGCATGGACAACGCAAGAGCGAATACCGTTAACCCCATCAAATATGTCACAACTTACCTTGGCGCCTATAGCGTGGCCACTAGCAATCCTGGCGGTACCGACAATCCTGCAGGCAACGGTGATAACGGGACTGGTGATCAAAGCCAAACAGTGGTGGACGGTGAACAAAACGCGACACAGGACTCAGCGGACACTGAAATTGAAGTTGTAGACAACCCCCTTTCGAGCGACAAAACCGATACTTCACTTTTCACTTTTAAGATGGCGGGCGAATCAGTGAGCCTGCTAAATAACGGCGTGACAATCACGGTGACGGACGAATCGAACCAGGTCTCCAAGATGTCGGATTCCGATGTGGTGCGCGCAGAAATAACGGGGGTGGGCCAGCTCACCAAAAAAGAATTCACGAAAAACGATTTCAAGAGTCATTCCATCAAACTCATCGTAAACAGCTCCGAAACGGGCACGGCCAACGTGATGATCGGCAAAAGCGCGCACCAGGTGACTTATGTGGAACAGGCACAGGCCGTTTCAAGTTTCCGGATCGAGACCGACGGCAAATACCAGAGGAACATTCCCGAAACCGTTTACGTGGTGGCGCTTGATGCAAGCGGCAACCCGACAGCCACGGTGAATTTTACCGGCGCGGTGACCCTTACGGCCAAGGAAGGGCAGGCGACTTTTTCGCCCGGCACCATCACCACCGGCAACTTTAAAAACGGAAAAGCGGAAATCAAAATCCTCGTGCCCAGCGAAGAAAATCTCATCATCCGCGCGCAACAGGGCGCGCTCGTCGGCGAAAGCGAACGGATGACGGCGGAAGAACTGCAGCTGTTCACCGACGTGAGCCGCATCAACCCCCATTACGAGGCGATCAAATGGATGAAGGAACAAGGAATCATCAGCGGCTATTCCGACGGCACGTTCAAGCCCGATAACACCGTGAACCGCGTGGAAGCCCTGAAGATGCTGATGCTCGCCTTCAATGTCCCCGCCGGGCCCGCCGGGGAGCTCCCTTTTGCGGATACCGAAAACGCCGCGTGGTATTCCGCGACGCTGGCCACCGCTTTAAACAAAGGGATTGTTTCAGGTTATGACGACGGCACGTTCAAGCCGGCACAAACAGTGAATAAAGCGGAATACCTGAAAATTTTATTCAAGACGAACAATATGGAACTCAACGATTCGCTCACGTCCGATCCATATTCCGATGTTCCGATGGGCGCGTGGTACGCCCCTTTCGCCTACATGGCCAACCGCAAAAATCTTATCGACGTCACCAGCAACACGCTCAATCCGGGCGGCGGCATGACGCGCGGCGAAGTGGCGGAAACGGTTTACCGGCTGAAATACATCATGGATAACAACCTGGTAACGTATTCAAAATAATTTCAAAAAAATAAATATAAATTCGCGCACCATTTTTATTTTTACCAATGAAAAAATGTGAAGATTATTTTTTAGAAAAAATTTTATTTATAAAAAAATAAAATTTTCCCTTGCATTATTTTCCGGCATCAATAATAATTGAGCCAACTTATCATTTAATAAAAACACAATATGGTTAAGAAGAAAAAAGCGAAGAAGGTTGTGAAGAAAGCTGTGAAAAAAGTGAAGAAGCCGGTGAAAAAAGTGAAGAAGCCGGCCAAGAAAGCGAAAAAAGCCAAGAAGAAATAACAACCTTTTAAAATCGATTTAAGAATCGATCCCCTCTGATACATTTCGGGGGGGTTTTTTATTGTCGGCATTTTTTCGATGTGATAACATCAACATTGAAGATTAACAAAAGCACCATGTTCAACATTCTCAAAAAGCGCGCTTCGCGCAACAACGCCCTGGTCCTTTGGTTTAAGGAACTGGGCATTAAAGATGTGCCGCTCGTCGGCGGAAAGAACGCCTCACTCGGCGAAATGTACCAGAAGCTGACAAAAAAAGGGGTGAAAATTCCGAACGGTTTTGCCGTGACCGCGCATGCTTATTATTATTTCACGGAAAAAGCCGGAGTGAAAAAAGAAGTGAAAAAAATCATGAAAGGGCTGGATGTGAGTGACATTTCCGCCCTGCAGGAATGCGGCCACCACGCGCGCGCCGCCATCCTCCACGGCGAATTCCCCGAAGACCTCAACAGGGCAATCCTATCCGCTTACCGCCAGATGGAAAAACTGTACGGCGAAAATTGCGACGTGGCCGTGCGGTCTTCCGCAACGGCGGAGGATCTTCCAGACGCGTCTTTCGCGGGGCAGCAGGAAACCTATCTCAACATCCGCGGGAATTTCGCGCTGCTGGAAGCCTGCAAAAAATGTTTCGCTTCCTTATTTACCAACCGCGCCATCTCTTACCGCGAGTCGCACAAATACGATCATTTTTCAATCGGCCTTTCGATCGCCGTGCAAAAGATGGTGCGTTCGGATGTGGGGACTTCGGGCGTGATGTTTTCGATTGATACGGAAACCGGTTTCAAGGATGCCGTGCTTATCAATGCCGCGTACGGCCTCGGCGAAAACGTGGTGCAGGGCGCGGTAAACCCCGACGAATATTATGTTTTCAAACCGACGCTTAAAGAAGGGTTCCGCCCTATCATCACCAAACGCCTCGGCGAAAAACAGATCAAAATGGTGTACAGCGAAGGCGACGCCAAATCGCCCACCAAAAACGTCCCGGTTGAAAAAAACCTCCGCGGCCAGTTCTGCATCACGGATGATGAGGCGCTCCAGTTAGCCAAATGGGCCTGTATCATCGAGGAACATTACAGCAAAGAAGCCGGCTACTTTAAGCCGATGGACATGGAGTGGGCGAAAGACGGCAAAACCGGCGACCTTTTCATCGTGCAGGCTCGCCCGGAAACCGTGCAGTCCCGCCGCGATTATTCCATGCTTGAGGAATACAAACTCTCCCAGAACGGAAAAGTGCTGACCCGCGGTTCGCCCGTGGGCTCCAAAATAGCCAACGGAAAAGCCAACGTCATCATGAACGCGGAACAGATCAAAAAATTCAGGGAAGGCGATATCCTCATCACCGACATGACCGACCCGGACTGGGTGCCGATCATGAAAATCGCTTCCGCGATCGTGACGAACCGTGGCGGGCGCACGTGCCACGCGGCCATTGTCTCGCGGGAACTGGGCATCCCCTGCGTGGTGGGCACCAACAATGCCACCTCCGTGGTGAAAAACGGGCAAAACGTTACCGTGGCCTGCGAAGGCGAAGCGGGAAATGTTTATGACGGCCTCCTTAAATTCACTGTGAAAAAAACAAGCCTGAAAAACCTCAAACGCCCCAAAACCAAAATCATGATGAACATCGGCAACCCCGATATCGCTTTTGAAAGTTCATTCATCCCCAACGACGGCGTGGGCCTTGCCCGCCTTGAGTTCATCATCAATGAGTACATTAAGATCCATCCCCTCGCTCTCCTCAATTTCAAAAAAATCAAGGACGCGGACACCAAAGAAAAAATCGAGCAATTGACGCAGGGATACAAAAACAAATCCGATTTCTTCGTGGATAAACTGGCGCAAGGCGTGGGCACGCTCGCGGCCGCCTTCTATCCCAATGACGTGATCGTCCGCCTTTCCGATTTCAAATCCAACGAATACGCCAACCTTCTGGGGGGGGCGGCTTACGAACCGCACGAAGAAAACCCGATGATCGGCTGGAGGGGGGCGAGCCGTTATTACGACCCCAAATACAGCCCCGCTTTCGCCCTGGAATGCAAAGCCATGAAAAAAGTGCGTGACGAAATGGGCCTCAGGAACCTGAAGCTGATGATCCCCTTCTGCCGCACGGTCACAGAAGGCAAGCTGGTGATCGCCGAGATGAAAAAGAACGGGCTTGTGCGCGGAAAAAACGGCCTTGAAATTTACGTGATGTGCGAAATCCCCAATAATGTCATCATGGGCGAGGAATTCGCCAAAATCTTCGACGGGTTTTCCATCGGATCCAACGACCTCACCCAGCTTACCCTGGGCGTTGACCGCGATTCCGCCCTGGTCGCCCATGTGTACAACGAACGTGAAGAAGGCGTCATGGAGCTGATCCGGCAAATCATCCGCATCGGCAAAAAAAAGCACAGGAAAGTGGGCATTTGCGGACAGGCGCCCAGTGATTATCCCGAATTCGCCCGGTTCCTGATGAAAGAAGGGATTGATAGCATCTCCCTGACCCCTGATACGGTCATTAAAACGACTATCGACCTCAACAAAAGGCACGGCAGCCGATAACCTGTTCCTTTTTTGATTTTAAGGCGGGAACTACGACTCCCGCCTTTTTGTTTGACAAAAATATTTATTGTATTAGAATAAATCCCAGCCAGGCTAGTTACGAGGACTTCCGCGACCTGGTCTCCGCTCAATCATAGCCGCCGCTCAACGGAGCTGTTTTTTATAACCGTATTTCCGTTGAAAAAAGGGCGTATTTGTGCTATAATATTTAGATAAATTTATATTTTCATGCCACAAGTTCCCCATAAAGAAAAAACGGCTGAAACCCCTTCCCTTCTCTCGCGGGGGCTGGAAAACAATGTTTCCATCCTTGAGGCACGGCTGGGGAGCGAACAAGACCTGAAAAAAAGGCAGGCTCTTGACGAAGAGCTGGAAAACTGCAAAAAAAGCCTGGAAGGAAGGAACCGTCCCGTCCGTTCGCCGGAAGAACTCCGGGACGCGCTGGATACGGTAAAAAGCGACAACAGGATGACCGAAGCCCTGGAAAGGGGCACTTTCGACAATATCGATATTGAATACCTGCTGGCTTCGGATGTCCAATATTTTTTCGACCCGACGCTGAAAAGCCAGCTTATCCTTTCCGGAGAGCAAATGAGGACCAATGATTTGGTCCGCGCCGCATTCCATCCCAAAGAAGAACTCGCCTTACGGGCTGACCAGGATTGGTCGGATTTCCGCGGAAAAATTATCGAAGAAGTCACCAGACTGGAACAGGAAAAACAGGAACTGGCCGTGAAAATACCGGCGGAAAAAAATCCCGCGGAAAAACAGGCCCTGCGCAAACGCCTGGACTGGATTGAAGGTTATTTGCCGCAACTCCGAAAACAAACCGAGGCGCGTTCCCCCTGGTCGCTCAAGCGTTTTTTAGGCCTGGAAAAAAATCGCGCCGCCACGCCTCTAACCGATAACATTTCGCCTGATATCCTGGAAAAAACACGCCGCGTTTTGGAAGAAGCCCGCGACCTGCGCCTTGAACAAGCGCGCTTATACCTCAGGAAAAAATTTGAAGCGCTGGAAAACAGCTGGCAGGAAAAATCCGGCGCTTTTTCCCCGTCCACATGTGAAAAAATGGAGGCGGAGTTCAATGAATTCCGGCATAAGCTTATCGACACGCCGCAGGACGATCCCGAACTCCTGAAGAAAATTTCCGATAATCTGGATGAAACCGCGAGGCGGCTTAGAGTGAGCGCCTACGAAATGGAAAACGTGCGGGCGAGCCGCCCCGAAATCGAAAACGGGGTGAAAACGGCCCTCGCGGAAATCGAATCCGTCCTGCGGGCCGTCCGCCCGGAAAACATCAGCGGGCTTATCGCGGCCATTGAGGAAGAGGAAAAAAAGCGCCTGGAAGCCGTCAAAAACGGCACCTCGCCTTACGCGGAAACCAAAGCCGACAAAAGCGGGGATTCCGCCATTTTTCAAAAAAAACGGGCCGCGCTGGAAGCCCTGAAAGACGGAGGCTTATTGCGGGAACGGATCGCCGAACTTAAAAAACGCCTGGAAAGCGGGGGGACGGAACCGGAAGAACTGCAGGCCGTGCGCGATGAGATCGCGACCGTAAAACGAAAACTCGGCCCCCTGGCCGGCATGAACGGAATCATGGCCGAAACGCTGAAGCCGGACAATGAAACCGCGAAACTCGCCCACGAGACGATCGGGGCTGTGCGCGGCACTTCGGATATCAGCGGCATCCTTAAAATCCTTAACGACAAGCTTGGCAAGGAACATCTCCTCCTGATGCCTCCGGATCAATTCCGGAAGCTTTTCGGAGGGACGGACGCCGCAAAAAAGAAAAAGCGGCATACCGGCGGATTCATGGTCCTGCGCCAGAAGGGCGACGAATGGCAGGTCATCATCGATGCCGGCGCCCTCGAAAAACCTGAAAACTCCGATAAAATCCGCAAACAGGTCATCCATGAGCTCCTGCACCTGGAATTCGAGAAACACGCCGACACGCGCAAGGCGGTGATGGAAAAAATGACGGAAGATCCCGCGCACTGGCAAAAGATCCGCGCCGCGTTCCTGGCCGCTTTTCCCGATAAAAAATCCCCCCGGGAAGACGGTCATTGGGAAGATGAGGATATAGGAAGCGAACTTTACGCGATGCAGGAGGATTTGGGCAACGCGCATAGGCCGATTACGGGGGGCATGGGCCCCGCCGAAAAAGCGAAAGCCGAACTCAATAACCTCCTTTTCGGCGCGGGTATCGGCGCCGCGGCGACCGCCGGAAAATATGAACAATACAAAGCGGAGGAAAGGGTCCTTGGCGCGGAAGAGGCCGACGATGGGGCGGCCATGGCCGAAACCGCGGAAAAACAGGAAAACGAGGCCGATGAAAGCATCGAGGGGTCAGCCAGAGAAAATGAGGTTAAAATCAAGATGCTCGGCCAATCCATCAAAGAACATGCCGAGTCTGAATTCACCGGGGATATCCCGGGGGCTTCGGCGCTTTTGGCCGCCATGGCCAAATTCAACAGTGAAACGGCGGAGATGAACCATTTGCTTGGCCAAAAACGCAGCGGCCTTATTGCCTCCATCGTCAAAGACCGGATTAAAATGGTGGAGGATGACCTTAAAAAAGTCGCGACGGCCCTGGGAAAAGTGAGCAACGAGGCGCCGAACACGGTCATCAACCCCCTGCGCTCGCTTTGGAACAACACCCATTTTTTCGCGATCAGCGACATTGTGCAGACGGCGATCGACGTGTACGAATTCTTCAAACGCCGCTACGAAAGGAAAAGGGCGGATCACGCGGCGCGCCTTGGCATGGCCCTTTTCGGCGATACCGACCTGGGTCGCGAAGCCAGGGCCCGGCAGCTTAAGGCCGAACAGGCGGAAGTGAACGAATGGAAAGAGCGCTATGAAAACCTCGACGCGTGGCAGCTGCTGGATGAAATAGATAAACTGGCGAAAAGCCCCGACCCCTCCGCGGACCAGCTTAAGGCCATTTTAAGGATCCTGGCCCAGAAAGGCAGGATCGAATGGCACCGCGAGGGGCTTTGGGAAGTGCTCAACAAGTTGCAGGATTCCGCCCACCTCACCCCCGGCGATCCCATCCTCCACCACAATCCTTCGCTCTTAAAGCAAAAACTCCACAAGGCCATGGGCGCCATATGGGATTACGATGAATACCTGAGCCTGCAAAGGGAGAACGAAAGCGGGTATGAATCCGGCGTTAAAAAATACATGGAACCGCTGGATAATATCCAGGATCAGATCACGGCAAGACTGGACCAGCTCCTGGCGGAACATAAAGCGGGGAAGCAAGTTGACCCGCAGGAATACGAAGCCTGCATGGTGTATTCCATCGAAAAGGGAAAATCGGAACCGGAAATCGTCATGTTCCACCTGATGGCCGGCCAGGCCAGAGGGTTGCTCTCGCCGGAACGCGGCATGGCGCTGGACCGGCACCTTAACAGCTACCCCGCCACGCAATGGATCTACAACAAACAGCCGCCTTTAAGCCAACACGATTATCTGCACTGGTGCGAAGAATATTTCAAGGAAGACTATGAGGCATGCAAGATGGGCGAAAAGTTCAAGAATTTTTACTGGACGGTCATCCAGAACGACCCCATGACCATCCAGCGCGTGAGGAAGGCGGTGAGCGAACGGAAATGGGACCATGACTGGGGCCGCGCCATCGCCTCCATGGGCGACGCCAATACCGCCAAACGCTTCCTCTCGGGCCGGTCGGGGGCGCAGGACGTGCAGGACACCGCCGTTGAAAACGCGACAGTGGGCACGCTGAACTGGTTCCAGGAAAACACGCGGAATTTCGACAGGGCCGGAGCCGCCGGATTCGCCAGGCAGGTCGGTTTCTTCGCCATGATGGACGGCATCGGGGAAAACGTGGCCTTCCACTCGGACAAGACCATGTCCCGCTATACCCCCACCATGCTTTCCTCCACCCCGCGCGAAGCGGGAATGGCAGACCATGGCGAATGGACCACCCGGCAGTTCATCGGCAAAAACCGCGAATTCGCGGACCGGCTTGACGGCGTTTTCTTTCCGCTTATACGGAACAACCGGGATTACAAAGACCCGAAAGACCATTTCAAGGCGATCATGGCCCACCTGGAAGCCAATTACGCGGCCGAACTTAGCGATGTGCTCCCCACACTCCGGAACAGGGAAGAACTCGATGAGATCTTCAACCAGATGGACGCCATCGTAAAGGCTATTGTTTCCAAAAAGGGCGAAGCGTTCGTGCGGCAGACGGCGCAAGAGGTTTTTATGGCAAAGTAAAAGAATCCAGTATGGCGCGCGCCTCTTCCTCTCTTTCCGCGCGCACCAATTCGGAGCGGAGAGTGGCGGCGCCCGGCAGGCCTTTGATGTAGGCGGCCATGGTTTTCCGCATATCCAGAATCCCCTTTTTCGATCCCAGCATTTCAACGCTAAACGAAAGATGGTGCAGTATGAATTCTTTAAGCTCCGCGAAATCCTTTGGCCGCGGCTGAAGGTCTTTTGCTTTGCAAATTCCAAGCGCCACGGCAATTTCGCCCATCAGCCATGGGTTGCCGAAAAGCGCGCGGCCCACCATGATGCCGTCCAGGTTCCCTAATTTTGCGACAGCATCTTCGGCTGATCGGATATCGCCGTTGCCCGTCACGGGAATTTCCAGTTTTTCCTTTACCTTATATATAGGTTCCCAGTCGGCCGCGCCTTCAAACCTCTGCCTGGCCGTCCTGCCGTGGATGGTAATCATCTGGGCGCCGGCATTCTGCAGACCAAGACAAAAATCCTCAAGAGTGGAGCCATCCTCCCAGCCCAAACGCGTTTTTACTGAAACGGGAAGCCTGGTATTTTTGGCGCAGGTTTCCACGATTTTAAAGGCAAGTTCGGGCGTTTTGATAAGCGCGGAACCGTGCATGGAATTTATAACTTTGCGCGCGGGGCATCCCATGTTGATATCCACGCCGTCGAACCCCAGGTCTTCCGCCACTTTTACGGCGCGCTCAAACTGTTCCAGCCTTTTGCCGAAAAGCTGAAGGACCTGCGGCCGTTCCGACCCTTTGAATTTCAGCATTGAAAATGTTTTTTTGGAGCCGTACGCGATCCCGTCGGCACTCAGCAGTTCCGTCACGCAGATCACAGGCGGCGTGATCTCTTTAATAACCTGGCGAAACGCGGAATCGGTATAGCCCGCCATCGGCGCCAGCATGAGATACGGCTTCTTTATGTTTTTCCAGTTGAATTGTTTCATACGGTATGAACAGGGTCCACATCAATCCGCCAGCCTTTAGGCGGTTTCCAGTGATTAAAAATAAGGTGGGGATTTTCCGCGCGCAAAAGCACATGGTAATAATACCTGCCGGAAAGCCGCGGGATGAGGGCGGGGGCGCTCACGATTTTAAAATCAAGACCGTTCGCCCTGAAGATATCTTCAAGAATTTCCTTCTCCACTTCAATGTGCTTCTTCAATTTTTCCGCGTCGCTTCCCACCACGGTGAATTTGATGATGCGGCCAAAAGGCGGATACTGAAGCTCACGACGGAATTTGAGTTCATTTTCGGCAAACGCACCGTAATCGTAAACGGAAGCTTTTTGAATGGCAAAATGTTCCGGCTGGTACGTTTGCAAAACAACTTCCCCCTGACGTTCGGCACGGCCGCAACGCCCCGAAACCTGCGTGATGAGCTGAAACAGGCGTTCGTGGCTGCGAAAGTCGGGGATGTGAAGCCCGATATCCGCCAGGATAATGCCGATAAGGCTGACCCTGGGGAAATCCAGCCCTTTGGCCACCATCTGGGTGCCGATCAGGATATCGTATTGCCCCTCCTTGAATTTGCGGTATATCGGCTCAAAACCCTCTTTATTCCCCGTCGTGTCGCTATCGGCACGGATGGTGCGCGCTTCGGGGAATAACCGTTTCGCCTCCTCTTCCACGCGCTCGGTGCCCACTCCCACATGCCTGATGTAAGGCGAACGGCAATTCGGACATAACAAAGGGGGTTCTTTGGTGAAGCCGCAATAATGGCAGAGCAGTTTTTGCCCCGCCGGCCTGCCGCCATGCAGTTTCAGGGCCACTTCGCAATGGGGACAGGTTTCCGTATAACCGCAATCACGGCAGGTGACTGCCCGCGCAAAACCCCGCTGGTTCACAAACAGGATGACCTGCTCTTTTGCGGCCAGCTTTTCTTTGATCTTATTCTGCAGGCGGCGGGAAAAAACACTAAAATTTTTCTGTTTGAATTCATCGCGCAGGTCGATGACGGAAATCCCGGGCATCGCCTTTTTGTTAACGCGTTCGGGAAGCCCCAGGTACAAGTACTCTCCTGTTCTCGTCTTTTGCAGGCTTTCGATGCGGGGCGTGGCGCTCCCCATGACAAACTTCGCGCCGGTAAGCCTGATGAGCATTTCCGCCACATGCGCCGTTTCGTAGTAGGGCGCGGACTCCTGCTTGTACGTCCACTCGTGTTCCTCATCAATGATCATAAGGCCCGGGTCAGGCACGGGCGCGAAAACGGCGGAACGGGAACCGATGATCAGGGGCGCGTAACCCGATCCCGCCTTTCTCCATTCGGCGGCGCGTTTTGTTTCCGTCATTCTGGAATGGAAAAGGGCGATGTGGCCGCCAAAATATTCCTTAAAATAATCCACCATCTGCGGGGTCAGCGCGATTTCAGGTACCAGGAGGATGGCCTGCTTTCCCGCCCGTACGGCATCCAGAATAAGGTGAAGATAAACTTCCGTTTTTCCGGAACCGGTAACCCCGTGGAGCAAAACCGGTTTTCCCGAATCACGAATTTGCCGGAGGGCCGTTTCCTGGTCCGCCGTCAGTTTTTTCCGCGTAAGCTCCAGCGGGAAAATGGAATATTCAGGGGCTTCATAAGTTGTTTCCTTTTTCTTTCCCGTCTTTTTTTCCGCTTTGCTTTTCCAAACCGCCGCAGGCACCATCAGCCTTAAGGCGTGGGTCATTGACGTGCGGTAATAGCCGGAAAGGCGTTCCGCCAGAAGGACAAAATGCTCCGGGATATCCCCCTCTTCACAGAATGAAATGAGTTCACGGATTTTGGCGGGATCTCTATCGGGTGGCAATTCCCGGACAAGGCCGACAACCATCCCTTTTATTTTCCGTAAACCAAGAGGCGCAACAACACTTTTGCCCCTCCTGATCTCCGGTTCCATAGGGAGAGGCACACCGTAAATGAGCGGATCATCGAACTGCCCTGCTTTTTTGAATATGATTATTTTCGCAAACATGCGCTTATTATATATATTAAGGAAGTATTTATTAAATATTTTTATGTTATTTCAAGTGATTTAGCTGTTTACCTATGGTAAGATGAACCAAAATAAAAACGAGATGATTAAATTCAGCTACACCGCCTTAAGCAGTCAAAACCAAAAGCTCACGGGTGTTATGGAAGCGGATTCCCTGGACAGCGCCCAGGCGGAACTCCATAAAATGGGCTTTTCAATCCTCGCGATCAATGAAATATCCGAGGTGGTTTTTGAAGAACAAAAAAAACAGGAGGAAGAAACCCGCAAAAAAGAAGGCATCATCACTTTCAGCTTTAAGGCCAAAGATACGGCCGGCAAGGAAATCAACGGCACAATCGATTCCAAAAACGCCTACACCGCTTTCCTTCGCCTTTCCACGGAATACCGTTTCCGCGTCATGGAGCTTTACCCCTCAGACGCTTCGGAACAGGAAAAAGCCCAAATGGCATCCCGCATCACCGAATTCGCCGCCCGCATGAAAGCGGAAAAGGCGGAAACCGGAAAACCCGAAAAAACAAAAGACGAACTGGATGAGACCGAAGAAAAAACCGATAAAAACATCGTGGCCGAGATCGACCACTTTATCATCAACACGAAAACGGCGCTCGCCAACCATAAAAACCGTTTCACGCCGCCTTTTCTGGCGCAGATCGAAAAAACGCTTGGTGAATTGGAACGCATACGCACCAGCAACAACTTAAAGCACATCAGTGAAATGTGCAATGAACTTTATGAGCTTATCAGCCATCCGGATAAAGAGACGGCCGGCGAGGCCGATTCGGCTTATAAAGGGATTGTGAATAATCTTAAAGACAACGCCCTCGTGCGCCGGCAGTTTGATTTTCACGCGCAGGCGGTTGGCCTTAGCAAAATCCGTTTCCTTTTTAAAAAAATCCTCAAAAAGCTCAAGCTCCTGAAAGAACCTGTTCCTGAGGGGCCTCTTTCCAAGAAACCCGAACCCGGCCCGGACACCTGGATCAGAAAACTTTTCAAAAAAAGAGGCCCAAAACCGGAGGTACCCTACAAACCCCCCTCCTCTCTCGCCGTGTTTTTTAAAAAATTATACGCTTTTTTTACCGCGCCAAACCCTATCCTGAGGCAAACGCGCAAACAGGAACTCGGGGAAGCCTGGAAAACGCTCAAAAAACCAAAAGCTGCCAAACCGAAAATCGCGGAAGAACCCAAAAAAGAAAACAAGGAAGACGTCCTCGAAAAAGAAGTGATGGCTGAAGCGGAACGGGAAACCGCGGAACCGGAGAAACCCGTAAAAAACAAATGGGATTTTACCCTCTTTTTCCAGGAAGCGGACAGTTTCCTCGGATGGCTCATGGCTTTTTACATCGCCTATTTTTTCATGGCGGATTTTGCCTTGGAAAAAGAATTCGGCGTCCCGCGCGAATTTGTGATGAAAACCCTCAAGACCCCCCTCCTTTTTAATATCGCCCTTTTCCTGCTTGCCGCCCACTTCCTGCTCCGGATTAAAGACCGCCATTTCCGCCATAACCTCCTGGGCTCGCTTTTCCTCTTTTTCTTCGGTTTCGGGCTTTACGCGCTTGCCGTCATCAATTTTTAGTTTATTTACAACCCCCCGCCCCTTTGGTACATTCTCACAGGAATAAATCCTTAGTCTCTAAAATAAAAATCATGCTTTCAAAAAAAGGAGGGATTAAAGTCTGGATCCTTTTTCTTCTCATCATCGCCCTGCTTCTGGGGCTTCTTTTTTACCTGCGGTCCAAAACCATAGGCCCATCGCCCGAAGGAGCCGCTGAACCCGCGAAGCCCAGCAAGGGGTTTGTGGAAATCGAGCTGACGCCGGAACAAAAAAAAGAAGTGGATAACGCCGCCTTAAGCCAGGCGCTCCTTTCGGGCAGCGCGGAAGACTGCGAAAAAATAACCTGGGACGAAGCGCTTAAAAAGCAATGCCTTGACGCCGCCAATTTCGCCGATATTTTAAGGGGCGGCGATGAGAAACAATGCGAAAAACTGCATGACCCGAAAATGAAACAGGACTGCTATGACAAAATCTACCAAGCCTCCGCCAAGGACACGCTGGATATAGCGCTTTGCGAAAAAATCGCCAATGAGGCTTTGAAGCAGAACTGCAAGGATACCCTCCTGGCCCTGATGGGCAGAAAAGCTTCCAGCGTACAGGATTGTGATGCCATCCAAGACCCCGCTCTGAGAAAAAACTGCCGCGACAGCTACTTTTTTGAAGCGAGCGTGGACAGCCTTGATGAAGCGAACTGCGACCGCATAGGCGACGCGGCCACAAAGGACCGCTGTGTGGCAACCATCGTCCAGAACAAAAAAGTGATTGCCGAGGCGCAAAGCCAGGCCGTGCGGGAATACAAAAGCGGAACCGAAATCCTTTCCGGCTGCGATAAATTTTCCGGAGAAGCCGCCATCGCCTGCAAAGACGAAGCGAATTTCGACCTCGCCCTGGAAAAGAAAGATCTCACTTATTGCAACACCATCGTCGATGCCGTCCTCAAAAACAAATGCGTCAATGAGCAGGGGGCCAATATCAACCGTTTTTATTTAAGGCAGGCCGTCGCCAAAAAAAACCCCACGCTCTGCGGCAAAATCACGAATGAGGAAACCCGTTCGCTCTGCCTGCAAAGCGTCCAGTAACCCCCCTTAACTTTTACCCGATGACAATCAAAACCCGATTCTTTCTGCTGGCCACCCTGCTCGCTTCCCTTATGGCGAATTTTCCTGAAGCCTCCGCGGAAAGCTTTGTGCATGGCACGGCATATGGCGAAAAATTCGGCCTCATTCATTTTAATTACACCACAGGCATGCCCTCGACGCGTGACGCAGACGAAGACGGCACTCCGGATTACCTTGAGCCGGAACATTTTTCCACTTACCATTTGGGGCCGCGCCAACAGGTTTATATTCCCAGGGGGGACATCAATTATGACGCGCCCCCGCCTGATCCCGCTTTCCTCAGCCGCGTCAGCGACTTTGGCGACATGGATACATGCGGTGCCGGGAATTATTGCTGCGATACCGGCGCCCAAACCTGCTATATGCATGGGTTCGCCT
>JAFGNE010000089.1 GCA_016927155.1 Candidatus Peregrinibacteria bacterium | reverse complement strand
GTTCCATGACGGTGGATTTTCCTGTCAGTATTGTCTGGAACGACGATAAAAAAATCACCCGGCTTAAGGTGGCCTATAATGAACAATGCCAGGTTTATAATGCCGGCCTTTATACCGATTCCGTGAAAATCACGGCGCGTTTTAAAAGCAATAACCTGCTTGTAGCCGACCATGAAGCGGAACTTATCCGAAAAAACAAAAAATACCATTTTGATTACGCCACAGGCTGCGGGGAACTCCGTGAATTTGTCGGTGAAACCGCTTACGGCTATTTCCCGCAGGACAAACTTGGAAAAGGCACGCTGTACCTGCCGGGAAACCGCGGGACGTGCAAAATCAATTCATCCACCTTTGTGGAAGATATCACGCCTCAGGTGATCGCCAACGCCTTGCCCGCTTTGGACCATTTCCAGTACCAGGCCATGAACAACAGCGCTTATTTTTACTGGGACCCTTTGGAAACGGGCAAGAAAATGCTTTACCTTGTGAGTTACAGCCGCTATCCGGTAAACCCCGATGAGCTTGAATGGAAACAGATGCCCAACCTGAAATATTGGCAATCCAACAGCGGTACTGTTGAAAAGCTCGGCAACGGCATCACGTATTATTTTTACATCGCCGCGCTGGATGAAGACCAACGCTTAAGCCCTTGGGCGACGGCCGAAATCTTACCGGTGAATACAATGGGCGGCTTTAAAAATAATCCCGATTTTGAGCCGTTTGAAGTAAAACTGGATAACGGGGAAGTATCGTATACCCTTATTTGGGATGATAAATCGGATGCGGCGCGGAGGTGGAACATTATGTTCTATGTGAACGGCAAAAAAATATTCAGCAAATACATTGATGGCGCCATTACCCGTTTTGAGATCCCCAAGAAAACCGAATACGCCGGCAAGCGTTTTCGGTTTACGGTAAGGTCGCTGGCCAGAGAAAAATTCGGGCCGACTTTTTATGACGGGATTTACTGGGAGGAACCGTTTGAATAGGCTTACTGGCTGAATACCTTCTTTATATAATAGCGGACGGTGTTCCAGTCTTGTTTGGGCATGAGCACGTATTGCCCTTCCGCCACAGGGGCGCATCGGATTTCAATGACCCTATCCACGCCGGGAAGTTTGCGGTAGCATTTTTTTTCTTCCGGATTTTGGGTTTCAGCGCCCCCTTCATCTTCGGCGGAAAGGATTTTATGGGTGAGCACGTTGGCCGTGCTTAAAACGGCGCCCGTCCGCACGCCATAATCCTTAAAACGGGCCAGCCAGGAAATGGCCTCTTTCAATGAAATGTCCGATTCGGTTTTGGAAAGCGTGGCGCTTATCATTTTAGCGATGCTGCCGGCATCGCCCAGGCCCATGCCTTTTATTTTGTTCCGTATGCCCAAAAGAATAGCCTGTTGGCGTTCGGCCCTGCCGAAATCGGACGAAGTATGGCGGGAACGGGCGATGCGGAGCACCTGAACCCCACTCAAGTGATGTTCTCCCCTGCCGTAATAAAGCGTGCCCCATTTGCCTTCGTCAAAGGTTTTGTAGGTAGGGTCAACGAGCGGTTCGGACAGGTAAACGTCCACACCGCCCATCAGGTCGATCACTTCAATAAAAGCGTACATGTCAATCACCATGAATTTGTCTATTTTGAGCCCTGTGATGATGCCCAGCTCCCGCAACAACTCTTCCATTCCCCAGCGACTGTACACGCTGTTAATTTTCTGGGAATTAAAATAAATGTCCCGCGGGACGCTTAAAAGGGTCATTTTTTTCCGGCCCATATCCACCTGCAAAAGCATCAGCGTGTCCAAATTGCCTTCATGTTTTCCTGCCAGGAGGATATTGAGGGTATCGGGCTCGTGCCGGTTGATGGGTACCGGCGGTATTTCTTTAGGCAGGGTCAAAAGTTTTTTTTTGAGCCGGCAGCGAGCGGTTCGCCTTCTTTAACTTCCACTCCGTCCGAGGCGCGGAAAAAAATCACAGTTCCTGTTCCCGTTTCAAAAATCACGCTGCCCACCCTGTTTTTGTCATCGCTATTCGTTAGGTCGAAATATACCCTTCCTTCTTCGCGTTTTTCAGGTTGGAGTTCTAAGTGGCTTTTTTGGAGCGATTCCAAAAAGTCCGGATTTTTGAGAAAAGCGAGAAGTTCCTGCCATTTCCTCTCAATTTTCCGTTCCGTTTCCGATTCGCCGCTTAATTTTTGCAGGATTTCCATCAGGACCGGTTTCAGGGCGGCGGCATCGGCATAGGATTGATCAGCCAAAATAAAATCACCCGTCTTGCGATTGATACGGAATGCCAGGACCGCCTGGCCGTCACGGTTTTTCACGGCGTATTCAAAACCTGATTCCGTTTCCATGGGATTGACTGTGGCGGAACATTTTTTTTGTGAAAGGGCCTCCCCGATTTCCTTATCTTCCCACAGAGCCGCCATGGCTTTTTGCTGTTCGGGCAGGCGCGTTTTAAGGGCGCGGAGGGCATCCTTATTCGCTTCGAGGTAGGCGATGGCCGCTTCCGCCAAAGGCTGGCTGGCGCCTAACGGATCCGTCCCCAAAATACTTTGTATTTCAAATTCCGCCTTTTCTTTTTTAAGGCTGAGCTGGGAAAAAACCTCTTTTTTTTCAAAAAGTTTTAAGGCCGCGGTTTCCGTCGTGTTTTCCATGCGCCCCATGGCAAGGCCCATGCCGGAAAGTTTTGACTTGAAATCAGCGTTCTTAGTAAGGGCTACAAAATCTTCATATGACTTTTTTTGTTTTTTTTCCAAGTCGTAAGCCGTTCCGGTTTCGCTGGCGAAACGGGTTATTTCCGCCCCAAAAGTTTCTCTCCCGGCTTCTTCCCTGGCCGGTTCCTCCGGCAGGAACAAGGCGTATTCTTTGACCGGCAGCAGAAGGTATTCGCGGATTTCATTGAGGTCCTGTCCGTATTGGATGACACCTTCCTTGACATCCCTGAATTCCTGGACCAGGCGCAGATTGTCGCTCCCCACCCTTTGGATGATGGCGGCGGAACGGGTGATCTGGACGATGGCCAACACCAAAACGGCCGCCAGCAAACTGTATCCTATGGGGCGGATAAAAAAGTTTTCCGTTTTTTTTGGCTTTTTTTCTTCCATAATTTTTCAGGGGTGCCTGAATTATGAATAAAACCCTTCTTCCCCGCAAGCGCTAATTTTTACTTGCCAAAATCCTTAAAAATATATAAAATCCATCCGCAATCCTAATTCCACATCCCATGTCCCACAAAAAAGCAGGCGGTTCCACAAAAAACGGCCGCGACTCAAAATCCAAACGCCTTGGAGTAAAACTTTATGAAGGCCAGCTGGTCCGTTCCGGCAATATCCTTATCCGCCAGAAAGGCAATAAATACCAAGCGGGCGATAATGTGGGCACCGGTAAGGATTTTACTTTGTTCGCCCTTAAAGACGGCGTTGTCAAATTTACCGAAAAGCGGATCCGCAAGTACGATAACCGCGTTTTCCGCAATAAAGTGGTAAACGTGGCGGCCGTGTAATCCGATTTCGCGTTTCCAATTCCCAAAAAACCATGTACCATAATTTATGGTTTTTTTAGTTTTATCTTATGTCTGACACGGGTGATTTTGAACTATTTTCAGGCCCGCAACCTTCCGAAAAGCGCGAAATGAGCGATGAGCAGTTCCGTGAGGAAATGCGTAAAACCCAAGCCGCGTTGACGCAGTTGTGGCAGGAGGAGGGCAAAAGCCGCGCCCAGGATTTTAACCTGGCCCAGATTATCATCCAATTTTTGTCCCAACCGGAAAACACGGACCTTTTCCTGCTTGTTTCAAGGGTAGTGGCGCAGGATATCCCTTCGGAGCTGATCCTCGCTGTCATTTCACTTACCGACCCTGTGGCGGCCAAACAAATCAAATCGCTTTTGGCCGGCAAACCTACCCGGGCCCTTACCGTTGCTCCCATGTCTTCAATGGAATCCCTTTCTCCCGAAAGCAAGAAGGAAATTGACCAGTGGATCATGGCCATTAGCCTGGCGGCGCATGAAAAACCCCGCCGCTCCCTTGAAAGTCTCCTTAAAAAGAAAAGGGTGGAAACCGGCGCGCCTGCAGTTTACGAACTTTCTTCCGTACTTGTCCAATTGGGCGCTTTTGTTCTGCGTAATTATCTGGCGCGCCAAAATTTTTCGCCTGATTTTGAAAAACTCCATGATTTTATGCAGGCGGTTTTTGTGGACTTGGTTAAAAAGCTTGAAGCTGCCGCACAGGAACAAAAAAGAATCGGGCCATCCGAATAAGCGCCCTTGCTTATTTTCCTTCTTCTTTAAGGGCTTTGACGGCCGTATCCATGTCGGGATAGATTTTGAAGAGGGCGCCGATGCCGAGGATGGCGAAAATATCCTCCACATTTTTATTGGTTCCCACCATGATGATTTTGCCGCCAAGGCGCGCTAAATGGTTATGCCAGGCCACCAGATGGCCGATGGCGTAGCTATTGAGGTAATTCAGTTTGTTAAAATCGAACACGAGTATGGCGTTGGGAGTGCTTTCATCCACATATTTCTGGATGTCCACCAGGTTTTCTTTGGCGTAACCGTCAAAATCGCCTTCAAAACGCACCAGATGGGCATTTTCGATGTCGCTGAGATTTTCTATTGTGATTGTTAATTTCTGCATTTTGGTTTTAATTAAATAGTGAGCAGTTTGAGTGCCGTACGGGCGGCCTCTTTTCCCTTATCCCCGCGCTTTCCGCCCTTTACTCGGGCTTTAGCTTGGGCCGGGTTATTGGTGGTCAGGACCCCGAAGATAACGGGGATCCCGAATTTCAAACTTACATCCATTATACCTTGTGCCGTGTTTTGCGCAATAAAATCAAAATGGGGGGTTTCGCCGCGGATAATGGCCCCCAAGGCGATAATGGCGTCATATTTTTTGAAGAGGGCCAGTTTTTGGCAGGCATAAGGCAGTTCAAAAGCGCCTGGCACTTCCACGACCTTAATGGAATCGTCTTGCAGGCCGTTCGCCTTCAGTTCTTTCAGGCAGCTTTCAAGCAGTTTTTCCGTTATCTCATTGTTATACAGGCTGCGCGCTATGGCAATATGGGCCATGCGGTGGATAAAAAGGGGGGTACCGATATTTTTTTTCATATCGCTCATTTTTTGGCGAGGGACTTAAGCATTTTTTCCATGTGCCGCGCGAGCAAATCGGTTTCAATATTTACCTTATCTCCAAGGTCAAGCGCGCGCAAGTTTGTTAAGTTGTAGGTATGAGGAATGATGCCGACGGTGAGCCCATCTTTCGTGACGCCGATTACCGTCAGGCTAATGCCGTTCAACGCCACCGAACCTTTGGGCACGATGTATTTTAAAAGTTCTTTTGGCGCGCGGAATGTGAGGAGTGTCGCCTCTTTATCGGGCGATATTTTGGCCAGCGCCGCCATGCCTTCCACATGCCCGCTGACCCAATGACCTTCCACTGGGCCACCGGCTTTGAGGGGGAGTTCCAGGTTAACCAAGCCTCCTTTTTCGCGCTGGCCGAGCACTGTCTTTTTATAGGTTTCAGGCATCACGTCGGCCGTAAAGGTTTTTGCGGTTTTGGAAATAACGGTAAGGCACGCGCCATCCACGGCGATACTGCCCCCTTTTTTCAGGCGCCGAATCATCGGAGGTGCCTTGATTTCTATACGCCCTTTCGCATTTTTTACGACTGCGCCGGTGGTTTCGATAATGCCGGTGAACATGGTTAATCTTTTTTTAAGATTATCTGGAACGCTTCCTGTGGCAAGTTCACTTTCCCCATTTGTTTCATGCGTTTTTTGCCTTTTTTCTGCTTTTCCAGAAGCTTGCGTTTGCGGGTCACGTCGCCGCCGTACAAATAGCCCGTTACGTCCTTGCGGTAGGCGGAAATGGTTTCGCGCGCCACGATGTTGCCTCCGATGGCGGCCTGGATGGCGATAGCGAATTGCGCGCGCGGGATTACCTCTTTCAGTTTTTTGGCCATCCGGCGGCCCATGTTTTCGGATTCGTTCCGGTGGCACATCACACTCAGGCTGTCCACTTTGTCGCCGGCGACCAATATATCCACTTTCACCAAATCATCTTCCCTGTAGCCGATGAATTCATAGTTCATGGAAGCGTACCCGCTTGAAACGTTTTTCAGTGCGTCGTAAAAATCAATGATCATGTTGGCCAGCGGCATTTCAAAAACGGCGACCACGCGTTTCGTATCGATGTACGTGAGGTTGCGGTAAATGCCGCGGCGCTGCTGGATGATCTTCATGATACCGCCTACTGTTTCCTTGGGGCACACGATCTCCATTTTAATCCACGGTTCCGCGATGGTATTGATATGGCTGGGGTCGGGGAGCAATGAGGGGGATGAAATGTCTTTCGTTTCCCCTTTTTTGAGCTGGATCTTGTATGAAACCGAAGGCGCGGTCATCAAAAGATCCAAGTTGTATTCCCTTTCCAGCCTTTCCTGCACGATGTCCATGTGGAGGAGCCCCAAAAATCCGCAGCGG
>JAFGNE010000088.1 GCA_016927155.1 Candidatus Peregrinibacteria bacterium | reverse complement strand
GTTTGAGAATGTGGATTACAACGGCGGGCGCACGGGCCAATGCTCGTCAAATTACGCCCGCATTTTCCCGGACGTGGATCAGAATGACTGGTTCTGCGAATCCGTGCACTGGATGGCCGACGCGGGCGCGATTTGGCTGGATCGCGGGGTTTCTATCCAAACCAATATCGTTTCCGGCTATAAAAGCGGTTATTACGGAACGGAAAACGGAGCAACTTTAAACCCGATCAACCGGGCGGAAATGGCGAAAGTCATCGCGAACACAATGGTGTTTAAAGACACGGGGAATAACAATATCCTGCCGCTTACCGATGGCGCGGTACAAACACAAACCGCCGGAATCCAAACCAACCCCGCCGACCTTGTGACCATCGGCAGGGAATTCGAACAATTGTTCGACAGCGCCAACGCGAACGCTCCTGAACCTTTCCATTTGCCCGGCGGCGATAGCCAAACCATAACCGCCGATGGCGCTTTGGCGCTTGCGGGCGAAACACATGATACGGACGGAGATGAACTGTTTTATTACTGGAACGCCACGGGAGGGAGCTTTACCGCGCAGGATGCCGTCCGTTTTTCGTCCGTCACTTGGAATCCGCCGGAAGTTTCCGCGGATACCACGTATTATATCTCCGTCCTCCGCGGCGACGGCCGCGGGTATGTGGGCGAGGGAAGGATCGAGGTTCTGGTGCAACCGGGTGACCCAAACGCTCCGGATACCAAAGCGCCAGTCATCAGTATTACCGCGCCTACAAAAAACAGCAGTAACACAATTGTGGATACCACTATCCGCGTTACCGATAATAAGGGCATTTTGGCGGAAAATGTGACGCTTTCTCCTTCAAGTTCGGTCGGCGTTTTCAGTTTTTCGTGCGGGCAAACCGGCGAAAAGGAAGTCAATTGCTCAATTTATATCACCGGTAGCGGCGACCTGATGATTGACGCGGTTGATAATGCCGGAAACGCTTCCAGCAAAACCGAGTCGGGCTATGTGCTTACACCCGGCGACGGCGACGCGCAGGTTAATCCAACCATCCACTCTACTGTTGCCGGAGGAAATTGGGGTTCTATCAGCACATGGGTCGAGGGGCGATTGCCGACCGCAACCGATCAGGTGGAGATTAATGGGCCGGTTAATTTGAATATCTCCGCAGAGATATCTGGTTTTTTGGTGAAAGACGGCGCTTCTCTCACCGAATCTTCCTATTCCCTTACCGTCAACGGCGATGTTGTTAACAACGGCTCAATTACCAACGGTTATATGAACGTTTCCGGTTCCATCACCAACAACGGAATATGGAAAAACTTTAGTTATCTTTCTCTGAAAGGAACCGAACCCCGCTCCATTGGCGGCACCGTTCCAATTGAAAGTGAGATTCATTTTGCCGACGATATCATCATCACCAACAGTCCCGTATTCGCAGGCACATTTCGTATCACCAATAAGAAGCTGATAATGAATCCTGATCAAACGCTGACATTGCTGGGGAATGTGTATGTGTCCGGTCCTGCCGCTGGGATAACCGGTCCTGACAAGATAATATTCGGCGGAGCCAGCCAAAAGTTTAATACATATTCAACATCCATTTCCGCCAATGAGGTGGTATTCGGCAATAACGGTACGCTGGAACTCACAGAGTCATCCGGAATAAACGGCAAACTGATTGTCGGCCAAAATTCCACTCTCACCGAATCTTCCTATTCCCTTACCGTCAACGGCGATGTTGTTAACAGCGGCTCTGTTGCAAATGGCACCATGAAGATATCTGGCAACATTACCAACAATAGCACTTGGCAGGCCGCCACAAAAATCTATTGGCCCTCTGTTGCAGGTGCCAGTGCTTATCAGTTAGCTATGACAAATAGTAACGGAGTTTGGGGCGCGCCAATCCAGCAAGCATCCAAAGAGTATGACATTACCAGCCTCCTTTCCTCCTCCCACCTCTGGAAAGTGCGCCCCGTGATCAGCGGATTTCCAGGGGAATGGTCGGCAATTCACACGATCAATTACCAAAATTTGCCTCCGGTTATCACTATTACAGCGCCCACAAAAAGCGCCAGCGGGCCAATTACTAATACAACTATCCGGGTTACCGATGACCTTGGCATTTCTTCCGGAAGCATAAGCCGCGCGCCGGAATCCACCGCTGGCACAAATGATTGGATATGTCAGCAGACAAATGATACGCAAATTGATTGCGCTATTAGTATAACGAGTAGCGGTAATCTTGTTATCCGTGCCGTGGATAATGATGGGCTTGTTTCCCAGGCCACCGAATCCGAATATGTGATCAGCGGCAGTGATCCGGGTAGTAGCGATCCTGACCCCGGAGAACCCAATCCGCTCGCGCCGGTTTATAATAGCTCCGGTGGTGGCGGCGGAGGAGGCGGTCCGCCTTCATCCTATACTCTCGCCGCTTCCACTCCCGTCACGCTGTCCGCGATCGCGGATAGGCTGATAGAATTCGCCCGTCCGCTCCGGCTTGCCCAAAACCTTCTCTCCGGCAATAGAGACGGCATGATTTCCGGGAAGATTACCGGCCCTGATGGATCCTTGGTTTTGCGCCCCCAGGCGGGATCGCCGTTAACGCTTACCATTCATCCCAATACTTCGGTTACGGGGTTAGCTTCATGGGATGGGATTTTAAACCCGCCGCTCATCCGCTCATCCCGAATGGGCCCGCGTGGGAAAAAAGTGAATATTTTGATTGGGGCGGGGTCCTCCGGTTCCCCCCTTGTTTTTTCGCCGGCAGTCACCCTAAATATTCCGGTTGGTGTCCGCGATGGGCTCAATGTGAATATTTTCCGCTCCGGAGATGGAGGAAAAACATGGGAAGATCTTGGCCAGGCGGTTGTAAAAGACAGCATGGTTGCGGTAAAAACCGAAAGACTGAGCTATTTTGCCGTTACGGTTTTAAAAGAAATTCCGGTATCAGCCGCGAGTCCGCTTGAATCCGGGGAAACCAACGGAACGCTCCCTGTTTCTATTCCCTCCGCCGCGAATGAATTTCAGGAAAAAACAGGAATTACGCGGGGGGAATTCACGAAAATAATCGTGGAGAAAACAGGTAAGTGTTCCGAAAACAATGTCGTGTCTATACCCTTCGCGGACGTGAAGCCGGATGATCCTTTGTCCCCTTACATCCTTGCCGCTTATAACCAAGGCTGGGTTAACGGATATCCCCTGGAATTCCCCGTACGTTTCATCAGCAGGGTGCTGATTCCCGGCAGAAACGGAGAAGAGGTTTTAGCTCTTCAGATGGTTCTAAAAATCCTCGGCTTTTACCATGGCCCTTATATTTTGGTTTACGATGACGCCACGCGGGAAGCCGTTTTCGCTTTTCAGAGAAGCCTGAAATGGGACGGAAGCGGTTTGATGGGTTTTTTGACACGTTCGCGCGTTAATCAACTCATCAGGCGTTTCAACCATCAGCATGTCTTTTTGCCCCATGAGCCCATTACTCTTGCGGAAGCGGTCAAAATAGCGATTATGGCCGCCGGCAAAGAATCTTCCGCCGTTTTACCCTTTGAGGCGCCGGATGAGGCATGGTATTCAAGATATTTTTATTACGCCGGAAAAAACGGATTTATAAGCGCCGATGGGAATTCGCAAGGCCAAATTACCCAAGAGGAAGCGCTAAAAATCATTAACATGTTATCCGGTCCAGTCGGCCCCTGATACTATTCCGCCTAAGTCACTTCTGAAAAATGCCCGTTCTTCCCTATTGATAATTAGGCAATTTTTTGCTATAATAAATAGATTAAATGTCAATGGAAAACCACCCGCCTCCTCTCGAAACCATCGTTGAGCACGCGACCGAATGGGCCAAAATCCACTGGGGATGGTCGATTTTAATCGCGATTGGCGCGGTATGGTTTTTTATCCGTTTTATCGGCTGGTCTGTCGCCTTTGCCCGTTTCATCTACCTGCAAAAAGTTTCCAAACACCTGGTATACCTGAAAATCCAGTTGCCCATGGCCGATTCCAAGCTGGACCAGGAAAAACGCACGGAAAAGGATTTTAAGGAAAAAGTCGCCATCATGGCGCAGCTTTACCGCGCGCTCTATGAAATCCGCGAAATGAACCTGTGGAACCTGATCAAGACCAGGATCTGGCAGGCGGATAACGTTTCCTTTGAGATTTTTGTTGAAAAGCACCAGCTCTATTTTTATGTGGTGGTGAATGATTATTACAAAAGCATTGTGGAGAAGCAGATTACCACGTTTTATAAAGATGCCGATGTGCAGATTTCCAGTGAGCCTTATAACCTTTTTGAAAAAGGGAAAAGTATCAAGTCTTATTTCCTGTATACCATCAAGGATTTTTGGTTCCCCATCAATAATTACAAGGTGATGGAGCAGGATTCCCTTAATGAGCTCGCGAATGTGCTTTCCAAGCTCAATGAAAACGAGAAAGCGGGCATCCAGGTTATCGTGAATCCCGTGCCGAACGAAAAATGGGCGAAAAAGACGGAAGATATGGGCACGAAATTATTTAAAAACCAGAAACTTCCCATCAGAATTCCTATACCGATCATCGGCCCTGTCCTCGCTTTTTTAATTAATATGATCCGAAGTGGTGGCCTTATGGGGAAAACCAATGCTCCCGGCGCTTCCGGCGGTGATTCTTACATCCGTATGCTCCAGCCGAAGGAAGAGGCGTATAAGCGCATCGGTGAAAAGGCGGGGCAGGTCGGTTTCGACACTTCCATCCGCATTGTGGGTATGGCGGATAGCGACGCCCGCGCCACGGAAATTACCAACAACCTCAACGTCGCGTTTTCCGTTTTCCACGACCCTTTCCTCAACTGGTTCCAGAACAGGCGCATTTTTCCGCTCGATTGCGTCAATAACCCTTTGATGCGATACCTGTACAACCACCGCATACCGGGGATTTTTCACAGGCGGTCTTTGCTCGCGCAGGATGAGCTCGCGTCCATCATCCATTTCCCCGATTCCCGCTACAACCCCATTCCCATCATCCGCTGGCTCAAATACAAGGTGCTTCCGCCGCCGGTGGATTTGCCGCAGGATGGTGTGGTCATTGGTAAGAACTTGTACCGCGGTTCCGAGCGTCTGGTTCGGATACTCCGGGATGATCGCACGCGCCACCATTACATCATCGGGAAATCCGGTTGCGGCAAATCAGTGCTCCTTTCGTACATGGCGCGGCAGGATATCGTGAACGGCGATGGCTTGTGCTTGGTAGACCCGCATGGCGATTTAGTGGAAGACACGCTCATGGGCGTGCCGAAAGAGCGCGCGAAAGACGTGGTCATTTTTGACCCCGCCGACACCGAACGCCCCATGGGCCTCAATTTGCTGGAAGCCCACACGCCGGAAGAGATGGATCGCGCGTCGCTGGACGCCATGGAAATTTTTATCAAGATCTTCGGCGACGAAATTTTCGGCCCGCGCATCCAGCACTATTTCCGCAACGCCTGCCTCACTTTAATGGAAGACCGGGAGGAAGGCGCTACCTTAATCGACGTGCCGCGCGTTTTTGTGGATGAGGAATTCATGAAATACAAAGTGTCCAAAGTCCAGAATTCCGTTGTCCGTTCTTTTTGGGAACATGAATACGCTTCCACCGGCGACCGCGAAAAACAGGAGATGATCCCGTATTTCAGCTCTAAATTCGGCCCGTTCATCACCAATACCACCATCCGCAATATCATCGGCCAGTCCAAGAGCGCGTTCAACATCCGCGAGATCATGGACAACCAAAAGATTCTGCTCGTGAACCTCTCCAAGGGTAAAATCGGCGATGTGAACGCCCAGCTCCTTGGCCTTATCTTCGTCAACAAGGTGAATATGGCCGCCATGAGCCGCCAGGATATGGTTAAGGAAAAACGTAAGGATTTTTACCTTTACGTGGATGAGTTCCAGAACTTCGCCACCGATACTTTTGCCACCATCCTTTCCGAAGCCCGCAAATATCGCCTGGCGCTCATCATGGCGCACCAGTACATCGCCCAGCTCACCAAAACCCCCACCGGCCACGATGATACCCGCGTGCGCGATGCCGTGTTCGGTAACGTAGGTACCATGATGTCTTTTAAAGTCGGCGCGGAAGACGCGGAATATTTGGCCAAAGAATACGCGCCGGATTTGTCCGAACAGGATATCCTCGGCATCGCCAATTACAAGGCTTACATCAAACTGAACATCCACAACACCACTTCCCGCCCGTTTTCACTGGAAACCATTTGGGACCCTGCCAAGAACGACAAACTGGCCGAAGCTGTCCGAAAATACTCGCGCATGAAATACGGCCGGAAAAAAGTTTTCGTGGACCAGGAAATCGAGGCGAGGCTGGGGATTACGGCTTAAGGCAAATTTCACTTGTTTTTTGGCGGCAAACGGCTAACATAAATAAGCTGATATTTTTTAAATATGAACCTTATGCTCCAGTATTCCAAAAAACTGCATGCCGTTGCCATCGCCCTTTCGATCATCGCTTTGGGCGTTGCCGGTTACGCCTATAAATGCGTCGCCACGTACAATGACGACAGTTTCTTCAATTCTAAAGTGGAAAAGGGGATTGAAGCGTACATCAAAAAACAGCAGGATGAGCAAAACAAACCGCCCGCCGCCGCTGAAGAACCGGTGGAAGTGAGCGTGGATAACGATGCGTTAAAAGGCGACGCGAACGCCCCGGTCACCATCGTTGAATTTTCCGAATACCAGTGCCCTTATTGCAAACGTTATGTAGACCAGACACTGAGCCAGATCAATGAAAAATATATCAAGACCGGTAAGGTAAAATATGTGTTCCGCGATTTTCCGCTCGGTTTCCACCAAAATGCCAAGCCCGCCGCCATGGCCGCCGAATGCGTGCATGAAAAAGGCGGTGATGAGGCCTATTGGAAGTACCACGATGTCCTGTTCGCGAACCAGTCCGCCATCGATCCTGATAGCCTGAAAAAATATGCCAAGGAAATGGGATATGACATCGCCGCCTGCCTGGATAACGAAAAATTTGCCGATGAAGTGGAAGCGGACCTGGCGGAAGGCCAGAAATACGGCGTGCAGGGTACTCCCGCCTTCTTTGTGAACGGCCGCCTGGTTTCCGGCGCGGTGCCGTTTGAGGTATTTGAAACAGCCATCGAAGAGGAATTGGCAAAATAAACTTCATCCTCATGAATTTCAGGAAATTTTTCCTTGGAATATTCGCGGGAGCCGCCATGTTGGCGGCTCCTTTGGTCTACGCGCAGGAAGATTTGTCCGAAACGGCCATTTGTCCGCCGGGATTTGTCCGCGTTGAAGTTTTCGAGCGCGACGATTGCACCCATTGCCGCGCGGAAAAAGCGTTTTTAAACCAATTGCAGAAAGAGCGCGGCGACCTTTTTGTGGTTTACAACAACATTTCCGATCCGGACCATAAGGCCCATTTTTTACAGCTTACGGAACTGGAGAAAATGCCCAAGGTTACCCCCATCACCATTATCGACAGCATTATTTTGGAGGGGTTTGATTCGCCGGAAACCACAGGCAAAAAAATCCGCGGCCTGGTGGAACAGACTAAGGGCAAGAAGCAATATACCTTCGAAGAGTTTATCGCGGCGGGCGGCAGCCGCGGCGTTGAGTCTGCCGGCGCCACTTGTGCCATCGAAGGCGAGGAAGTCCAATGCGCTACCGGCGCGGTGGACTATTGGGTCAAAATTCCCTTTGTCGGTCCGGTAAACGTGGCAAAATATTCCCTCCCTGTCTTGTCCCTTATCCTTGGTTTTGTGGACGGTTTCAACCCCTGCGCCATGTGGGTACTTGTCCTTTTTCTCACTATTTTAATGGAAGCGGGTTCGCGCCGCCGCATGCTCGAAATGGCCGGACTTTTCATTTTCGCGGAGGCCGTGATGTATTACCTTATCCTTAACGTGTGGATGACCGCGTGGGATTTTGTGGGAATGGATCGGATCGTCACACCCATTGTAGGTACTGTTGCCGTTGCCGCGGGCTGCTATTTTCTTTACAACTTTTATAAGGCGGATACCACCTGCAAGGTCGGTAGCCTGGAAAAAAAGAGGAAAACCACGGAAAAGATCAAAGCGTACGCTTCCGTTCCCATGACCTTTGGCGTTGCCATGGGGATCCTTGGCCTTGCCTTTTCGGTAAACATCATCGAATTCGCCTGTTCCGTGGGGATTCCGCAAACCTTCACCAAAATCCTTGATATGAATTATCTGGGATGGGCGGGCAAACAGCTTTATAACGCTATCTACATCTTCATGTACATGATTGATGACATTGTCATCTTCAGCTTGGCCCTTTACAGTTTCGACCGCATTGGCCTCACCACTCACAAATACACCCGCGCTTCCCACCTCATCGGCGGGACCCTTATGGTTGTTTTAGGCCTGATCCTGCTCATCAATCCCACTTTGCTGATTTTCGGTTAATTGTCCAATAACCATTCTCCGGGATTACCGGCAACGGGGAACTTATATTTTTTCCCCGCTGTCGCGGATCCTCCTTTGGGTTTACATTTTTG
>JAFGNE010000087.1 GCA_016927155.1 Candidatus Peregrinibacteria bacterium | reverse complement strand
CCTTATGGAAGAAATTTTACCTGCCGGCCTCATCCCTTTGGCTTTTGGCGAGAACATCAGGAATATTTCTTACCAATACCGACAGGAAGAAAAAAAGTCGCGCGAAGGGCTTACTTTCCAAAATAATCCTGTCTGGAATTTTGATGAACACGCTATTGCCGATGGCCGTTTTCTGCTTTATGCCAAAGACCTTCCCGCAGGGGTTTACACAATTGATTATTTTGTCCAGGCTGGCTTAACAGGTTCTTATTCCCACCCGTCCGCCACGTTTAGGGCGTTAGGCCAGGCGGATATCAGCGCGGAAACAGAAAAAGGTAAAGTTGTTATTAGATAGTTGACAATTAAAAAAAACATAGTAATATAAATATATAAATTTTTTGAGTTATAAAGATGCTTTCCCAAGTACAGCCGCCAGAAAATAATCTGTTTTTTGTTGCCCAAGATGGTATTGAGCGTTTTTTTAGGGAAGTGGATTTAACGGAAAATGAAAGTTTGCGTGCCGCTTCAGCGATTGCCCACCGGAGGGAATTTGATTATCCGAATATTCCGCGCCCCCAGAAACCTGTCCGGAATATTCTGCGCCTTGTTTTAAGCGCGGACGCTTCCGAATCGCAACGCTATCCTTTTTTACAAATGACCAAAGGGGAATTGGCCGATTCATTGGTTAATGTTTCAGCCGCCCAGGATATTTTGTTAAAGGGTACCGCCCCTGTCATTGTTCCCATTGATGATCAAATTTCCCTTCACATCGAATATGATAAATGTCATTGGGAAGGGTTAGGGGCCGTTTATTTTCATGGGATGAGGCAAAACAATCCCCGTGAGAAAACCCCTTTATTTATTGTGAGGGGCAACCCATTTTTGGGCCATAAGGGGCAAGGCATCGGTTTCGCGGTCCGGACAGTCCAGCCATGGGCCTCAGAAAACGCCCCTTCCATAAAACACACCAAAGAAGGCACGCATGGATGGGAACAGGAAGATCCGTCCCGGCTGGAAGAGATCCGGCGTGTTATCGCCGTTCGCCAAACGCTTGAGGAAACCATAAAAAGACGGCTGCTGCGGGGGCCAAATTTATATAACCAAAAAGTCAACCCTTCCGAGCAAAGGATATTTTTATTGATGGCATTGGCCTATTTGCAAAAATACGGGGTAACCCAATTTAAAGGCATTGATCACCGCTACCATCCTCAGGCAATTTTGGGGAATAAAAAAGGTTTTCACAGCAATTACAATCAATTGTTTTCAGGAGTCATGGAATACAGGGGGAAAGATAACCTTTATCCTCATGAATTGGATATGGGTCGATCGGGGTGCTATATTCCTGATTATTTTTTGCTTCCTGCCGCCTTACGGATGGCCTTGATGAATATTTTTGAGAGATAGGAGAGAAATATTTGACTAAAAGGCATTTAGCACTCTATAATTTTGAGTGCTAATTTGTTTTATTATGAACTTCAACAAATTCACCCTTAAATCTACGGAAGCCCTGCAGGAGGCCCAGCAAATGGTCATGGACGCCAATCAATCCCAGATTGAAACGGGCCACCTGCTGCTCGCGCTTATCCGCCAGAAGGAAGGCATTGTCCGTCCGCTTTTGCAGAAACTGGGCGCGGACTTAGCCGCTTTTGGAAGTGAGCTTATGTCCGAATTGAGGCAGATGCCCACCGTCACTAACGCGCGCATTATTATCAGCCACGAGCTCAACAAAGTCCTGAACACGGCGCAGAAGGAGGCGGAAAAACTTTCCGATGAATTCGTTTCCACCGAACATCTGCTTTTGGCCATTGCTAAAGAAAGCAAACTTTTAACCGTCAGCTACACCGATGTTCTTACAGCCATGCAGGAGCTTCGCGGCGCGCACCGGGTGGTGGACCAGGATCCCGAAACCAAGTACCAGTCCCTGCAGAAATACACGATTGATTTAACCGCCCAGGCGCGCGCGGGCAAACTGGATCCCATCATCGGCCGCGATGAGGAAATCCGCCGCACCATGCAAATCCTTTCGCGCCGTACCAAAAACAACCCCGTCCTTGTGGGCGAGCCCGGCACGGGGAAAACGGCGATCGTGGAAGGGCTGGCCCAGCGCATTGTGGCAGGCGATGTGCCGGATACCCTGAAAGACAAAAAAGTACTCTCGCTCGATTTGGGCGCGCTGGTGGCCGGCTCCAAGTTTCGCGGCGAATTCGAAGATAGGCTGAAAGCGGTTTTGAAGGAAATTGAGGCTGCCGCCGGTTCGGTTATTTTATTTATGGATGAGCTTCACACTATCGTCGGCGCGGGCGCCACCGAAGGCGCGATGGACGCTTCCAACCTGCTCAAGCCCGCCTTAGCCCGCGGCCAGCTCCATGCCATCGGCGCGACGACTTTGAAAGAATATCGCAAATACATTGAAAAAGACGCCGCTTTAGAGCGGCGCTTCCAGCCTGTCATTGTGGCTGAACCCACGCCGGAAGATACCATCGCCATCCTGCGCGGCATCAAGGAAAAATACGAGATCCACCACGGCGTCCGCATTACCGATGCCGCCATTGTTTCCGCCGTCCAGCTTTCCACGCGTTATATCGGCGACAGGTTTCTGCCCGATAAAGCCATTGATCTGATCGACGAAGCCACCTCCGCCCTGAAGATGCAGCTGGAAAGCAAGCCCGTGGAGCTCGATACTATGCACCGCAAGCTGACGCAGATGGAAATCGAACGCGAAGCGCTAAAAAAAGAGACCGACGCGGACAGCAAAGCGCGCCTTAATAAACTGACGAAAGACATCGCGGAACTGAAAGAAAAATCCAATGCCGTCGAAATGAAATGGCAGGAAGAGAAAGGAAAAATCGATGAACTGCGCAAAGTGAAGGAAGAGATCGACAAACTAAAAGCCGAAGCGGATCGTTTTGAACGCACGGGTGATTTGCAGAAAGTGGCGGAAATCCGTTACGGGCAGGTTCCCGGGCTCGAAAAAAAACTCGCGGAAATTGATAAAAAGATCAAGGTAAAATCCGGCGATACAAGATTACTCCAGGAAGAAGTGACCGCCAACGATGTGGCCGCGGTGGTGGCGAAGTGGACGGGCATTCCCGTGGAAAAAATGCTGAGTGACGAGGTGAAAAAACTCGCCCAGATGGAAGAAGTGCTGGGCGGCCGTGTGATCGGCCAAAAGCAGGCGATTGCGGCCGTTTCCAATGCCGTGCGCCGCGCCCGCTCGGGCATCGCGAACCCCAACCGCCCCATCGGCTCTTTCATCTTTATGGGACCAACAGGCGTAGGTAAAACCGAACTCGCTAAAGTGCTCGCGGAGTTTATGTTTAACGATGAAAAATCCATTGTCCGCATCGATATGAGTGAATATATGGAGCGCCATTCTGTCTCCCGTCTTGTGGGCGCCCCGCCAGGTTATGTGGGATACGAAGAGGGCGGCCAGCTGACCGAAGCCGTCCGCCGCCGGCCTTACGCTGTCGTGCTCTTCGATGAAATCGAAAAGGCCCACCCCGAAGTCTTCAATATCCTGTTGCAGGTTTTGGATGAAGGTCGGCTTACTGATAACAAAGGCCGCACGGTGGATTTCAAAAACACGGTCATCATCATGACGTCCAATTTGGCTGGCGACGTGATCCAGAAATACGCGGTGGACATGGCCTCGGAAGACATGATGATCGCCAAGCTCACGAAAGACGACGCTAAGAAAAAAGAGGCTTACGCCGCGGCGAACAAAAAGATGGTCGAGGAAGTGAACCAGGTCCTTAAAAAACATTTCCGCCCCGAATTCCTGAACCGCGTGGATGACATCATCATCTTTGAAACGCTGACGCTGGATGAAATCATCCAGATTGTTGATTTGCAGATCGCTGACTTGGAAAAACGGTTGGCAGAGAAAAAACTCACCATCAAGGTTTCCAAAAAAGCCAAAGAGCTCATCGCCAAAAACGGCTTCGACCCCCACTTCGGCGCGCGGCCGCTCAAGCGCTACATCCAGGCGCACATCGAAAACCCGCTCGCGCTGATGATCGTGGAGGGAAAGATCGAAGAGGGGGATGAGGTGAAGGTGGATGAGAAGGAGGGGGAAATTGTGGTAAAATAATTTGGTTAAATGAGTAACTCAATTTGATATGGTCTTCAAGCCCGACAAAACTGAAGCAATCAAAGGCGCCGATCTTGTTGCTCCTAATACAGACGCGAAAAACCGCAGAGAGGAAGATGATCCGAACATGTGTGAGATGACGGGAAAACCAATTATCAAACCGGTTAGATCGGAAGATCTGCAAGATTTGGTGGATGAAAGGGCAAAAGAGTCTCCGAATAAGACCATCAGGCGCTTGCGGAATAATGTGGATAGGACGCTGAATTGATAATTTGGGTATCACAAAAAGGGACAACTTATCGTTGCCCCTAACTTGTTCGATTTCATTACACAGAGATTCCTCTCATAATGAGATACCTTTGATACAAGTTAGGGATAAAAACGGGGCGGCCCCCCAGTCCTCCAGTCTGGAGAGGCCGCATGATTCACATTTTGTTACTCGTTGCAATCGCGGAAGAAAATTTCTTGCCGCGCTTCCAGGTCGCCCTCGTTGGCCATCCGGACGAGCTCCTTGTCGGGGACACCTTCGTAGGCGTTGGCGGGGTCTTCATCATCGGACGGTAAAGCCGAGAAAGTCCAGCCCTCGGGCAGTTCCTCCGGCTTCGTGCCTTCGGGTACCCAGGCGAGGTCTTCGATGGTGAAAGTGGGGTCGGTGCGGAAGACTGGGACGACCCGTAAGCCGATGCTCGGTTCTCCCAGGATCATGTAGCTCTTCAGGAATGTTATGATTCCTGGGAATTCGATGTCGATGAACCGGATCGGCTTGGCTAAGGTATTGTACGCACCGGAGCGCTCCGTCACCACAAAGGTGTAGACTTTGGCCTCGTTGTAGGCCAGCTCGGTCATATCAATGGGGGTCATCTTAAGCCCGCAGTCGGGGCAGTGGCTGCGGTAGGGCAGGTACATCATGCCGTGACCTGGGCACTTGGAGTTCTCGCAGCGTGTGGCCAGCAGTTTGTGGTCGCGGACCAGCGCTTCAAAGAACAGAGCTTCCCCGCCGTAGCTGTGCACATACACCATGTAGCGGGGCTTTGTGACCCCGCGAAGGGTGCCCTCATCGTCCATAATGGGGGTGCCGGGCACGATGGTGCTGAATGCGCCTTCGAAGTGGTAGCCGCCCTTGTTGGTGACTGTCGCTTCATGGCCGGGGACGATGATTCCGGTATCGGGTAGTTGCTTTTTCATGCTACCACCTCCTTTCCGGTGAACAGATGATCAGGATCGGCGAGTACCGTGCAGGTTACGTGGGATCCCACGCCTGCATGGCTGATCGCCATGCCGCGATGGGCGTTCTGGACCTGGAGGTCAACCCAGTCGTTGGGTTTTTCCTTGCCGAACGCGACCCAGCGGTTGGGATCGCCATGGATTTCGCCGTGGCGGTTCCACAGGTGCAGAGCCACTTCTACCGCCTGCATCACACCGGTGGCGCCCACCGCATGCATGTTGCCGATGAGGCCGCCAGAGAGATTCGACGGAAGTTTTCCGGGCTGTCCGGTGTGGGGGTTGGTGTGGTAGCAATCGCCGCTTTCCACATAGTCGTTGCCTTGGCCGTACGGCCGGAGGCCGGCATCTTCGTAGGTCTGGATGTCGGAAATCGTAAAAGCGTCGTGCAGTTCGACTATATCAAAGTCCTCCAGGGGGTTCTGGACGCCTGCCATCCGGTAGCCGAAGTAACAGGCCATGCGGGCGGCGAGAAATCCTGTAAACCCCGGGTAGCGATGTTCGGATCCCGTGTACATCTCCACCGTTTCATGGGGGAGGAGCGGGATTTCCATAGGTCGTCGGTCCGCTACTCGGAGAGTATGTGTGCCGGCACCAATCCACACGCGCAGGGGCTTTTGGCCCGTGCGATTGTAAAACTCGTTGGCCGTCGTTTCGTCGCAGAACACCGCGCATGCGCTCCCGACGCTCATCAGGCAGCAGTCGAGGGCGCGCAGGGGTTCGGAAACCACGGGGGAGTTGAGAACATCCTCGATGGTGATTTTCATTCCGCCGTGGGCGAAGGGGTTGTTGAGGGCATAGCCGCGATGCTTGACCGCGATCTTCGCCAACGTTTCGCGGAACTTGGGATCCTTCTTGGCGATGAGCTCCCAGTAGCGGGTGCTCATGGGGGCGTAGTAGCCCGCGTAGATGTGCCCCATGCCTGTTTCCCAGTCCTTGTCCGCGGCACAAGCGATTAGATGGTTTCCTTCATCAGTGGGAACTTCGTCCATGCGCTCCCAGCCAAGGGCTAGGCCGCAGTCGATCATACCGCTGGCGACGGCCATCATGGTGGTCCACATCGTATAGCCGCCCGTGGCGCCACCCGTTTTGATGCCGATACCGGGCAGGGGGTCGAGCCCCAGCCGGTCATGAATGACGGCCTCGCCCAGAAGTTGGTCGCCGAAGTGGTCGGCGAAGTGCCCGTAGAAGCCGGCCTGGATGAACTGCTTGAGCTCGAGCCAGTCCATGCCGAGCATCTCTGCCGCCATTATGACGGCGTCAAGGCACAATTCCTCGGTCTTCTTGCCGGGGAAAGCGCGCCCGAACTGGCTCATGCCCCCAGTAATCATGTACACCGGACGGCTCAGGCTGGGGATCCTGAGCTGCCTGTCGCTGAATTGGATCATTTGCATTCCTTTCCGCCCTTTCGGGCTTTTGATTGGATATTCTTCATAATACACTTCCTTTAGTCGTATCCGAGACCTTATCTCTGGTTTACCTCCTTTCCTCACCACAGCCTCGGTTTGTTATTATTATCCCTAACTGTTCAAGAACATCATGTCCGGTTTTTGCGAGCGTTTTAAGGCGCCGCAAAAATTGGGACATGGAAAGTAAACTTACTCCTTTTTTCTATTTTGTCAATTTATACGCGGCGCTATTGCCTTTTCATCTAATCAATTATAAACTTTTCCCGCGTATGGCGAATGTAGCTCAGTTGGTTAGAGCGTCGGATTGTGGCTCCGAAGGTCGTGGGTTCGACCCCCATCATTCGCCCCATTTTTCTTGTAAAGCAAGCCTTTTTTTGGTATAATAAATAGAGTAAAAATAAATACCAATCATGCAACAGCTCCTGCTCCAGGTCGCGAGCGATGTTACCAGGGGGATACAGGAACAGTACCAGCTTTTTGTAGGCCTGGCGCCTTACTATTTGGGCGCCCTCGCCCTTTTCCTGTTCGGCTGGATTTTGGCGGAGATGGCGGGGCGCGCGGTCATTAAGGCGAGCACCAAGCTTAAATTAGAATGGCTTTCTGAAAAATTAGGCCTCAAACAATTCCTGGAACGCGCGAAAACAAATATGACCACGGCCCAGCTGGTAGCCAAATCCCTGAAGGGCTATCTCATTTTTCTCTTCTTCATCCAGGCCACCAAAGTGGCCCGCATGACGGAAGTGGCGGAATTTTTGGATAAAGTCATCAGTTACGTGCCGCAGGTGATCATCGCGGTGTTTATCATGCTGGTCGGCATCCGGATAGGGAACACGATGCAGATTGTTATCTCCACTTCTTTGAGCTTTGCCAAGGAAAAGACGTCCGAGGCGCTTGGGCTTGCCGCCAAATATACGGTATTGGCTTTCGCGGTGCTTGCGGCGCTGGCCCAACTCAACATTGCCGAAATACTCGTGCGCACGCTGTTCATCGGTTTTGTGGCCATGCTGGCCTTGGCCGGTGGCCTCGCCTTCGGCCTGGGCGGCAAGGATGTGATGAAAGAGCTTTTGGAATCCATCAGGGAAGGCGCTAAGATTAAAGACAAAAAATAGCCTGTAAACTGGGTAAGCCCCTTATGTTTTCAGGTTTTTTATTTGACGAAACCTGTTTTTCGATTAAAATATTACGCGGTTGCCCCTCCGGCAACACACAAACAAAATGAAAAATTTTTCCACCAGAGAATACGGCGATGGCGATGAGCCTGAGTTTCGGCAGGAATCCCAAATTCCGCTCACACCGCAAATGAGGGATTATTTGGCGCATATGACCCATGTTGTTGATGAAAACCTCCCCCCTGATGAGCTGGAGGCAGTTTTAAAAAAGTTTATGGATGATGACCAGGCGCTTTTGCGCGCCACCGGATATTTGGATCAGGTTTCTCAACAATTAGATTCAGAAGAAAGCCTTTATGTTTTGCCGGAAGCCCGGCAGATTTTTATTTCCGCGCGGCAAAGGATGGGGGAAACGTTTTGCGATACCCTGACGGTTTATTATAAAGAACTGGAGGCGCTGATCCAGGAGGTCCATTACAAAATCAAAAAATGGGGAGTGAATTTTTTTATTTCCGGCGATGGGTATAACAAAGAAAGCGCTGCCGCCTTGGAAAAAGTTTCGGTTAAAATGATGGAAGGCCGTTCTTTAAGCAATAATATCTTGGATCCGCTTTCCGCGGAATATAGAAAAACGCCTAAAATGCAGCCCAACGAACAAACCGCCATTACGGATGAATATATTAAAAGCAAAGATGGTGATTTAAAATCAACGAGTATGCCGACGGAATCATCCCTTTATCATCTTGAGCAAAAAAGGCTTTATGAGATGATCAAGGCGGCTGAAGCGAACGAAAATCCCGAAAGCATCGCCCGGATGATGAACCGTTTTACGCGCGATTTGCTGAAACACATTAGTGAGGAGCTTGGCGGCCAGACCATGAATGTCCTCCTAAAGCCTGATGGGCACGATACTGTACGGAATTTTGATATAATTGCAGAAAATCCGCTTCATCAAATTGAATTTTTGGTCAATATTGCCGCAAGATCCATTCGGGTGCTCAATAATATACGGGATCATAGGGATCTTTTGGATGGCGGCGTTGCCGTATCACAAAATAAGCCCGATCATAAAGAGTCCGCCGTCGCGTAATTGTTATCCTCTTAATTGTTTACGGATTCCCCGCCGGTGCCTTCGGAGCGCGGCCTGGTAAAACGGAATGACATTTCCTGATCCTGTTTGTTCCCGCTCCGTCCTTCCGCTGTTAAAAAGCCTGCCAAAAGAGGCCCTTGCTTCCCCGATAGAGGGTGATCTTGGCTGTTCGGAAGGATTATTTGCTAAATTTT
>JAFGNE010000086.1 GCA_016927155.1 Candidatus Peregrinibacteria bacterium | reverse complement strand
GTCATGGTCATCGTCGGCATCGGCGTGAATACCATCACCAATCCTTTTGGCGGCTACATCCCGCTGGACCAATACAAATTCCTCATCCAGTTCGGTGACATCACGGTAACCATCATGGCGCTTTCGGGCCTCTTCACCATTGCCTGGATCGTGCTGATTGTGAACACCATGAACTGGATGGACGGCATCCCGGGAATGACGAGCGGCATCACGGTGATCGGCGGGCTCACGCTTTTTTTTCTGAGCATTTCCCCTATCGTGGACCAGCCGGAAACGGCCACCCTTGCCCTGATCGTGGCCATGATCGCCCTGGGATTCTGGCTGTTTGATTTTTACCCGCCAAAAATCATCATCGGCGACTCAGGCTCCATGTTTTTCGGCCTGCTCCTTGCCGTGCTCGCCATCTTTTCCGGCGGAAAAATCGCCACCGCTTTCCTGATCCTCGGTTTTCCCATCCTCGACGCCATTTATGTGATCATTTATCGCATGATGAACCGCCGTGCGCCCTGGAAAGGCGGCGAATGGGATAAATACAGGAAAGCCGTGCACCTACACCACCGCCTCCTTAAATTTGGCTTCAGCGAAAGGCAGGCACTGCTTTCCGTCTATTTTGTCTGCGCCGTCTTCGGCGTCAGCGCCCTCTTTATGGGCACCTGGGGCAAGTTTTGGACGATCGTGGCCCTGTTTGGTTTAACTTTTATTATAGGGTTAGTGCTGCGGGCTAAAAGTAAAACGGATTAAAATGACCGCCTATTCTATCCGTAAAACACTGGCTCCTCTCTCCCGCAAAATAATCCTCGCGCTTACGCGCGAAAAGGTTTTGGACGCGAAGAAGTTGCAGATCATCCGTAACAGGATGACCAAGGAGGCAAAGGAAACCCTGCCTAAAAACATCGAACTTATTGAGGCCTATTTGAAGCTGGCCGAAGAGGGAAAAATCAAGCCGAACCCCAACCTCATCCAGCTTATCCAAAAACGCAAAGTGCGCACGCTTTCGGGCATCGCCAACATTACGGTGCTTACCAAGGATTGGGGCTGCCCGGGCGAGTGTATTTTTTGCCCCACGGAAAAAGGGATGCCGAAAAGTTATTTGTCGAGCGAACCCGCCATGATGCGCGCGGTGATGAACCAGTTCGACGCGTACAAACAGGTAAAAGCCAGGCTGAACGGATTAACAGCGCAAGGCCACGACGTGAGCAAAATCGACATTAGGATCGCCGGCGGCACCTGGAGCTCCATCCCGCATAGATACCAGACGGATTTCATCGCGGGGATTTATCGGGCGCTGAATGAAGGTCCCGGGAAGCTACGCGGAAAAAAAGATGCCACACTGGATAAACTGATTAAAAAGAACGAAACGGCGAAGTGCCGATGTGTGGGGCTGTGGGTGGAAACCAGGCCGGACTGGGTGACGCCGGAAGATATAAAAAGGTGGCGCGAGTTCGGGATAACAGGGGTGGAGCTTGGCGTGCAGACAACGGATGACAAGGTGAATGCCTACTGCAAACGCGGGCATGGATTAAAAGAATCGATTGCCGCCACAAAACTTTGCCGCGATGCCGGACTTAAGATTTGCCACCACCTGATGCCCAATCTGCCCAAGGCGAACATCAAATCGGACCTCAAATCCGGCCGGGAATTATTTGGAAACGAAGGCCTGCGCCCCGATTACCTTAAAATCTACCCTTGCGTAGTCACGCCGATAAGCAAATTGGGGAAAATGGTTGCCGAAAACCCGAAAGCGCATAAGCCATACTCGGACAAGCAGCTGATCAAACTGATCGCGGACATCAAAAAAACCGTTCCCGAATATTGCCGTATCATAAGAATCGTGCGCGACATCCCGGCCGACAGCATCATGATGGGCTGCAAAAAATCCAACCTGCGGCAGGAAATACAAAAACTCGGCGTGGCGTGCCGGTGCATACGTTGCCGGGAAATCCAGGACAACCCCATCAAAACGACCCGCTTGGTCATCCGCGAATACAAAGCCAATGGCGGCACGGAATACTTTATTTCCGTTGAGGAACCGAACCTCGATAAAATCATTGGTTTATGCCGCTTGCGGCTGCATAAAAACGGAGCCATCGTGCGTGAACTGCACGTGTACGGCCGAACAGAGTCCCTTTCCAAAAAAACATCTGTCCGTTCCAAAAGCCAGCATCTGGGATTCGGCAAACAGCTGATGACTGTAGCGGAGAAAACCGCAAAAAAAGGCGGATATAAAAACCTCATGATTATTGCCGCCATAGGGACAAGGGAATATTACAAAAAATTAGGCTACCGATTGGAAGGAACCTATATGGTAAAAAGCCTTTGAGACGTATGCGGAATACCCAAGGCCGCCCGCCTCAGACTAATATCTTATGGCCATCGTCGCCGGGATTTCCGTTGTGGCGGGCGAAGCGGAAGGCGGGGCGGCATGAGGGGTGATGGGATCCGGAAAAATATGTTTGGTATTGCCCTGCCCTAAATCCACGTCCTTGATGGGCGGTTTCGTTTTGTGGGCCAAGATAGCGTAAGTAAGCACCCAGACGGCGGTGGCAAAAACATGGAACAATCCCAAAAGGTAAGAAGAAACCAAAAGGATTGCGACGGAAAAAATACTGATAAGCACCACGCCGACCACTGACCAAAAACTGGAGGCGAACCAGCCGGTCAGCAAAATGACCAGGCTGGGGATGAGAAGTACCAGAATCACGTTCAGGATAATCCGCGCGCTGATCAGAAGCATCAGCATGAAAATAAGGAAAGTTTTCCTGAGGTTGGAAAGCACAAGGACCGCGCTTTCCTTAATGGATTCGATCAGCCGTTTGTTATCCAAAACAATAAAATATTCCGCGTAGGCGAAAAGAAAATTGATGATCAGGCCTACCATAACGACAAAAAGGAGGATGGGAAGGATGACCAAAAAAATATTGACGCCCCACCAGCGGACGACAAAAGAACCTTCGGTAAAAAGCGTGATAATGCTGAAAGAACCGGTCAAAAGCCCAAATTCAAACAGGGGAAAAAACCGCCGCACCCCCACTTCCACCGACCCCTCAATGGGCTCGTAATCCTTGATTTTCATGATAGCGTGGATCAGCGTGCCGCGGAAAATCGGGGGGATGATGGTATAACCGATCAGGAAAAAAACAGAGACAAGGACAAGCGTGAGGCTGGCTCCTGGGTGGGAAGCGACCACTTCCCATAAGGTACGCGCCGTTTCCACAACATGTTGGTCGCTCTCCGCCGAAAAAAGGGCCGATGTGCGAAAAGCATTGTATTGGTAAGCCAAATAAATACTGCTGACAACCACGCTAAAAAACGCGGGGGCAGCCCCGTACCATATCAATTTTTTCAGATGGACCTGCGTAATCTGCCAGGCTTTACGAACAATATCGCGGCTGTTCATAATTTTTATTTTACCGGCATTTATTTTAACACATTTCAAAAAAGACTGGAAAGAGTTTTATGCGGGCTAAGGGCAGCCAAATTTCAGGCACGCTTGTCTCGTCCAGCGACTCGACTTCGCTATCGTTCGGCTTTGCGACCCCGAGCCATTGCGCTCAGGGACCATGCTCGCAAAGCCTCTCGAATGCCCTCAACTCGGCTACCCTTAGCCCTTAATAAGTGAGCTTAAAAAAAGCGAGCAGGCGTAGCAAGATCCTGAAGCGACATAGCTTGCGGAGCATCGCGAGCTTTTTGAAAGCGAAGACCTCTATTTTTGGAAGTACTGAAACCTTTTTTAAAGGTTTCAGAGTTTTATTAAAGGGCGTCAGCCAATCACATAATACACGAAAAAATTTTGGTATCAGCGGTGTGGATGGACGCCCTAACGACACGCTACCCTAGATGGGGCGGGTCGGTGGTTCCTGCTCCAAACAAAGCTTAGAACAGAAACACGGCCTCCCTACTGTATAGCCAGTATTTTTATAGGCCGCGACTGGATGGCGGAAATTTTGTTTTTGTTTTTGGCCTCTGCGATCCGCCTAAGGCGGAGAGAGGCTGCTTTTGCCTATCCCGAAGTAAATCGGGGTGGTGTAAAAGTAGGGAGAAAGAAAATATTTTAAATTTTTCATTGCACATTACTCATTCAAAATAGTTTCTTTCTCCTCGCTTCGCGCTGATTGTTCAAGATCAAATCATTTAATTATATCATTTCCTATTCATGAAGTCAACGATCTGCCATTTCCGAAAAAAGCAATTTAAGCTAAAATGCTTTCGCTTCACTGCATTCTCATGAAAGGAAAACTTTTCATCATCGTCGGCCCATCGGGATCAGGCAAAAGCTCGGTGCTTTTGGAGCTTAAAAAACGGCATCCTGAATTCACTTATCCCCTTTCCGCTACCACACGCCCTATGCGTGAAGGCGAAAAAGACGGCGACATTTACCGTTTTTACGCCAAGGAAAGGTTTGAAGATGGCATCAAAAACAATGAATTTCTGGAATACGCCGTCGTACACCATGACCATTACTACGGCCTCATCAAAAGCCACATCATGGAAGGGCTGGAAAAAGGCGAAACTATCGTGCGTGAAGTGGATATCCAGGGGTTCGACAGCATCCGGGCCAAAATCCCGAAAAAAAACCTGGTCACCATCTTCATTACGGTACCCAACCCCTCGGAGCTGATTGAAAGGATTGTGAGCCGCGCCGCTATTTCCTCAGACGAGCTGGGCAAGCGCAAAGAAAGCATGAAACACGAGTTCGCCCGCGCCCGCGATTGCGACTACCTGGTGGAAAACATCCAGGGCGAGCTAAATAAAACTGTTCAAAAAGTGGAAGATATTATAAAATCCGAAACGCGAAAATAATCAGTGTTTCCGCTCGGGAGTCGCCAAGTGGTAAGGCAACGGACTCTGAATCCGTCATTCGTAGGTTCGACCCCTACCTCCCGAGCAGAGATACTGATTTTGTCAAGCCAATTAGTGAACATTTGTTCAAAATTATCTTGATTTAGTGAACGGGTGTTTACTAAAATAAGGATGATTTAACTCAATAACCTATGTTTGATAGTCTTTTGATC
>JAFGNE010000085.1 GCA_016927155.1 Candidatus Peregrinibacteria bacterium | reverse complement strand
TGGTTGGCCTTTTTAAGGGCAAAACGGACATAAGTGTGGTACAACGCGGAACGCAGGCGCCGGCGGTACCCGGGAAGGAGCCAGGGGATCACGTCGTGCACGGTAACGATGACCGGCATGGGCATGCGGCGCCAGGGGTTGGCCGGATAAAGGAAATGGGCTAAGTTGACCTGCTGTTTTTCCATTTCCCGCGGTACCAGAAAAAATTCCCAATGGGCCTTGCGCATGCTGGGTGATTTGAAATCGCCTTCGGGAATGCGGATCTGGTGGAAACGTTCGGGTAAGCCGAGTTCAACCAGTTCAGGGGTAAACAGAAAATACTCGTTTTTGTCTTCCGCCCTGGAAAGCGCGCGAAGGAGGTTGATGGTGTATTGCCCGATACCCGTGTAAGGCTGCGTGAGAAACCGGGCGTTCATTCCTATTTTCATAAGGCCTATTTTAAAACTGCAAAAGGATATCGGCAATCATTAAGGCGGCTCCCGGCCTGGCGATTTTTCCAAGGGCCGCTTCCATCTGTCCCTGGAGCGCCTTGTTTTCATCGAGCGCGAACAGGATTTCGGGGAGTTTATCGGGCGAACTAAGCACAAGACTGGCGCCGGCTTCCTCAAAAAAGCGCGCATTCAGGACTTGGTGGTTGTGTGCGGAAGATTGAAGCGGCAGCAGGATATTGGGCTTCCGCGTGAGCGCGAGCTCATAAAGCGAATTGGCCCCCGCGCGCCCCACCACATAAGCGGTTATGGCGTAAATAGGCGGCAATTCCTCTTCCAGGTACTCAAAAGCGCGGTAAGAAAGGTCTTCGATATTTGTTTTTTTGCCGGCTCCCGTAACATGGACAATCTGGAAACGACGTTTCAAAAGGTGGAAATGCCGTTCCACCATTTCATTGATTTCCCGCGCGCCCTGGCTGCCTCCCCAAACAAGAAGAATGGGGCGGTTGGGATGGAAGCCTGTTAAACGGTAACCTTCCTGCGGGTCGCCGCCGGTAAGGTTGGCGCGTACAGGATTTCCCGTAAAAATAAATTTTCCTGATTGCTTGTCCTTGCCCTTTAGCAACGCCGGAAACGCAACGCACACTTTAGCCGCCAAACGGGAGGTGACACGATTGGCAAGGCCCATTACGCTGTCGGATTCGTGGAGCACGATAGGGCGCCGTAAGACAAACGCCGCCAAAGCGACGGGCAAACTGACAAAGCCGCCTTTCACAAAAACCACGTCGGGGCGAAAACGGGCCACATGGTAAAACGCCTGGAAAAAGCCGAAAATGACGAAAACGGGATCAATAAAATTCCACCACGAAAAATACCGCCGGAGTTTTCCCGAAAAAATGGATTTAAAAGGGATCCCCCGGGAGGTGATCAGGCGAGCTTCCAGCCGCGCGCGCGACCCGATATAAAGGAGTTCCGCGCCATGCCGGACGAGCTCAGAGGCGACGGCGAGGTTCGGAATAATATGGCCTCCGGACCCCCCGCCGGAGAGAAGGACGCGTTTCTTGTGGGACATAGCGTGAAATATTAAGCAAAATACCGGCGCCGATAAGATTAACGATGAGGGAAGACCCGCCGTAACTTACAAAAGGCAGCGTGAGGCCTGTAAGCGGCAAAAGGGCGAGGTTCACGGCAAAATTGATAAGGGCCTGGAAAGTGAACCAGCTGGTGATGCCGACAGCGACCAGCATGGAAAAACGGTCAGAAGCATTCCGGGCGATGCGGTAACCGCGCCAGGCGATAATAAGGTAAGCCAGCACAATAAAGGCGATACGGATAAAACCCAGTTCTTCGGCGGCCGCGGCAAAAATCGTATCGCCCTGCACTTCAGGCAGGTAACCGAATTTCTGGATGGACTTGCCGAAACCCACGCCAAAAATACCGCCGCTGCCTATGGCAATGAGCGCTTGCTTGATCTGGAAACCTATATTAAGAGGATCAATATCGGGGTTAAGGAAGGCGATAAAACGGTTGCGCAGGTATTCCTTGCTCATGATAATGGGATAGGCGAAAAGGGAAGCGAGGAGCGCTCCGCCGAAAATATGGAAAATGCCTCCGCCCGCCGCGAAAAACATGCTAACGGCGATCAGGGAAATCACCAGCACGGAACCGAAATCCGGTTGCATGGCAAGCAGCACCACCACCAGGGAAAGCAAAACAGTGAAGGGGATAAAGCCATAATGGAAAGACCGGACAAGCTCCTGGCGTTTTTCCATCCAGACGGCCAGATAAAAAATAAGGCCGAGCTTTATGATTTCCGCCGGTTGCACGGAAGGGAGGAAGGGGAGGTCAATCCAGCTGGTGCTGGTGCCATAATTGGCCCCGATCCCCGGCAGGAACAAGGCAATAAGCAAAAGGATGGAAAGGATGAACAGCGGCAAAGCGGAACGTTTCCATAAAACAAGCGGGAAATAAATGGCTATGGCGCCCAGTGGCAGGGCAATGACAACACGGTACAAATGCCGCCAAAGGTAAAAACTGTTGCTGGCCGCTTCAGTAAGTCCTTTCCTGGCCATATCACTGGTAAGCTGGTACGACTGGTACACGCTCACGCTGGAGACCATGATGATCCCGAAGACGACCAAGCACAAAATCACAATGGCCAGGACTTTGTCGAAAGATTGGCTTTTCATAGGGCACCGCCATTATACACGATTTTTCCTTGCCTAAATGTTTTCCCTACCCGACAATGGGCTTACCATGAAACATGACCAAAAACAAAACGTATGCGTAGCGGTGGCGGCAGGTTCAATCCTGCTCTTTTTGGACTTTTTTTCAAAAGCGTGGGCCGCGAGCCCGTTCTTTAAGCCGGCGGTTTTAGTCAGGAATTATTTCTATTTCACCCTCCATACCAATAATGGCATCGCTTTCGGCATCCCTATACCCCTCATCGTCCAAATCCTGGCTTCGGCAGTCATTATCAGTTTACTGGTAAAAATCGGATGGGGTTTTATCGGCGCGGGGAAAAAACGGCAATGCCTGCGATCGGCCCTGCTGGGCGTCATTATTGGCGGCGCGGTGGGCAATTTGGCCGACAGGGTCTTTTTTGGCTATGTCATCGACTTTATCGCCCTAAAGCCTTTTCCCGTTTTTAATGTCGCGGATATTGGCATTACGGTCGGACTTGTATTATTATTTGGGCTGTTATTAGTTGATCCAAAATAAATACCCCTTAAAACGTAAAAACGATGGCTGAACAACTTACCGAAAAACGCCCGCTTACCTTTGGCCTTTTTGTGATGCGCCTTTTAAGCGGCCTTACAGGCGGCGTGGCCGGCACGCTGGCCACCTTTGTGATTTATTTCATCATGCTTTCCCTGGTGCCTTCGGGCGACCAGGCCACTTCGCTTTCCGTTTTTGTCATCATCCTGATGGCCTTTGTGGGCACGCTCACGGCCAACACGATAACGGCGCTGATGGTGACGTTTATGGATAACGCCAAATATAGCCGCAGGAAGACGATCCTGACGCATATTTTCATGTTCAACCTGATCCTCTTCCTCTTCACGATTCCTATTTATCTCATCGGCATTTCGCTGGACGTGACCATCGGCGTGGTGGCGTTCCACTTCCTCCTGAGCGCCTTCATCTCTTCGGTGATCATGGAAACGCTGGCGGGCGGGGAATATTCGCTTTTGGGGATTTACAGTTCCGCTCTTGGTATCTTTATCGCCATCACGTTCGCCTTTATTGTGCTGGCCGTCGGCGGCAGTAAAGGGACCATACAGCTTGCCATCACGTTTGGCGCCATGCCCGCCGTATGGCTGATTTTGCAGGTAACAGGCGGATTTACGGAATTGATTTACGATAACTTTCTCCGTTACTACGGAATAGACGCCTTAAGTACGGCCACCGACCTGGGCGGCGACACGGAAGTGGAACCGAAAGATGAAGATGAAGAGGGGGAGGAGCAGGAAAAATAAGGTTTGGATTGTCATTCCCGCCCCTTTTTGTCATTCCCGCGAAAGCGGGAATCCAGCACTTAGGTCTTTTAGACCTGGATTCCTGCTTACGCAGGAATGACACAAAAGCGATAGCCCAATTCCTTCTCCAGCTCAAACGTCCTCTTCTCCACTTCTTGGAACAGGCGCTTGGTTTTTTCGTCGTTAAATTTTCCGTGCCGTTCGCGGCCGTCCTCAAAACGTTCGGCCAGGCTGACGACGCGATTGTGGAGCACACGCTTATCCGCGTAAAAAAGGATTTTCTTTTCCCAAGAATCATATCCGCGCGCTTCTTCGACGATGAGATTGGACTTGTGCAAGCGGACGACTTCGGCAGTTTTGGGGTACCCTTGTTTAATAAGGAAATCGGACGCGATATCGTCGTGGGCCTGGCCGCGGAATTTGTTCCACTGCCCATTCCATTTTTTCCACTTCGCTTCAGTGACTTTTTCTTTAAAATGTCCGCGTTCTAATTCATAAAAATCGCACAACCGGCACAGGTCATGCAGCATGGCCGCGGGATAAAGCAGGTTGAGGTTCACAATTTCGCCCCGGCCGATCAGTTTATCAGCGACTTCCATCGCCATTTTTGCCACCATTTCACAGTGTTCGCGGACATGCAGGGGCGTGGACCAATGTTTATAGAATTTTTCGACAACCGATTCCGGCGCCGTTTCAGGATCAAAGAATTCAATGGCAATGGCGTGTTCACTCTCGCCCGCCTCAAAATCAACGCGAATATGCTGTTCCGGTAAATCGGCTATCCTATCTGCCCATTCAATCACATTAATGGCCTTTGGGTCTTCCAACGTTTCAAACAAACCCAACGACGAAACATCATCACCAACGCTCAACCGATATAGGTCGTAATGGTACAAAGTCCCAGCGGTAACGGGATAACGGTTCACATAAGCAAAAGTGGGGCTTTTGATAATTTTATCAACACCTAGCCCCTTTGCGATTCCTTTCACAAAATGGGTTTTGCCGGATCCTAATTCGCCAAAAAGAAGTATGTTATCGCCGCCTTTCAAAAACCGGCCCAAACGTTCACCAAGCCCGATTGTTTCTTTCTGTGATTTAGTGTGGTAAATGGCTTTCATGGAACAGGATTTACTTCCTGTTTCATTCTAAGCGATGCTAAAACAATGGCAACTAAAATCATCCCCGTGAAGCTATCCCATAGGTAATGGTCGAACGGCGTCACAAGGATAAAAGCCATGAGCGGAAGAGCGTATTCCCCTTCCCAGCGCTTCCAAAAGAAAAAGATAATGGCGGCGAATAAAATAAGGAGTCCCTGGAAGCCGGTTTCGTTAGCGATGAGAAAATAAGTGTTGTGCACGGGCTGGAATTCCCAAGGCGATAATTTTTCTGCGGCAAAATTTTCCATTTCCAGGGTGAAATTGAAAACGCCGATGCCCAAAGGCCGCGCCAAAACCATTTCACGGCTGATGACATTTTGGTTTAGCCGCTCCTGCCATGAAGGATCGCCCGTGCGGATAGCGGAGCTATTGGCAAAAAACCAGGCGTTCACGGCAAGCAAAAGGAGTAAGGCGGCCACAATAACGGACTTACGGTTTTTCAGTTCTTTCACGTAGGCAAAAATAATCAGCATAAAAAAACAGGCGATGACAGCCAGGGCGACCGCGCGGCTGCCCGTAAACCATATGCCGGCGGTAAGGAGGATAAGCCAAAAGGCGAGAGACCGGCCGCGCAAATAACGCAGGCTGATGAAAAGAATGGCCAAAAGGTAGGCGGCGAGGATATTCGGATGGAGGAAGGTGCCGTAAGGCCGTATTTGTTTCACGCCTTCAGCCACATCATTTTTCGCCACACCCAAAACGTCGCCGCCCAGGGTTTGTTCACCGATAATCGACAAATGGAGCGAATGGTTGAGGTACCATTGCAGGTAACCGAGGGCCAGCTGGAACAGCGCGCCGTAAAGCAAAATCCGGATAACGGTGGGCGCCGGCAACACTTCATCGGCAATGAGTAAATAGACGATGACAGCTTCCGCGATCCGCAGGAGAAAAAACCCAAGCAAAACAACATCGCCCCTAAAAAACGTGACAACCGCCGCGTTCAATAAAAACAAAAAAAGAAAAAGGGAAAGGGGAAAGAATTTGCCCCCCTCTAACCGCCCCCCGCTAACCGTTTTGCGGATAATCCACAATATAAAAATGGCCCCTAATAAAATCTCCGGTAAATAAATAAACCCCGTCACCCACGGGTTAAAGTTCCCAAACCGGTAAGAAGCCTGCTCGTATACCAAAAACCGGACCGAGAACGGAAAAGTGAAAAGGAACGCGGCCCAAAGGATTTGAATGATTTTATTTAACAAAGATTATTGGGATTATGGCGATTATCAGGATTATTGGGAAGGAAGTGGGCTCGCAATAATCGCAATCATCTTGAATAAAATCAGATGCCGCAATCCGTTTCCGAACCCGCCAGGCCTTTTTGTTTGCGGATGACACAGGTAATTTTATCCTGCGCCTGTTTCAGCGCCTCTTCAGGCGTGGCCATATTCATGACCACCTGCTGGATGGCGTCCGAGAAAATTTTGTTATAGGCGGTGGCGTCAAAAACCTTGAAACTTTTGGCGAAAGAAGCCTGGTAAGCGAAAGCGCCAAAAATGGGATCGGTCTGCTGTTCGTCAATCATGTCCCTGCGGCTGGTGGGACGATGGGTTTTTTTGTAATAGGTCTGGAGCGCGTCAGCGGACGTCATAAATTGGACGAAAGACCACGCTTCCTGCGGGTACTTGGTGGTGCGCGCCACCACCAGCGGAAAATAACTGGCGTACGTGTCGCGCTTGGTGGCTTCCGTGCCGCTTACAAGCTGCGGGAAAGGCGCGACGCCAACATCTTTCAGGTCAATGTGCTGGCTGCCGCTCCGCTGCTGGTTTTCAATGCCCTGCTGGATAGCGCTATATAAATAAGGATAACCGATAACCATGGCCACTTTGCCGCGCACAAAAGGGTTGATTTCCTTTTCTTCCGGCGCGTAACCGGTAATGGTGTCGTTCCAGCTGGAATGCTTATAGGTGGAAAGGGCGAAACTGGTAAAAAGGGTAAGGGCGGAAACGCCAGGTGCCTCCTGCCCCACAGCGCCGCCATCGGCAAAAATGGCTTTTTCCTCTTTTTCATCATAAAACCCCACGCCGTATTCCAGCATCAGGGCGTAGAGGATATCAATAGCGCTCGATATGTTATCCGCGCGGCCCATGGCCATGCCGGCCAGGGCGAACCGTTCGGGGCTGTTATTGCGCTTGGTGAGTGTGGCCACCTGTTCTTTGATGCCTTCCCACAAGTCGGACGGCCTGTCCGCCGTGAGCAAATCACGGAAATAGGCCTTGTTGTAAAAAACGGCCAAGTTATCGATGCTCATCGGCATGCCGTAAACTTTTTCATCAATGATCAAATCATCCGTGGCCGCCTGGAAAAACGTTTGCCGGAACAAGTCGGCGCTCATGATGATAGGCTGGTTGGCGGGCAACGGTAAAAGCTTTTTGTAATGCTTCGGCAGCCAGGTGTTGTGGACCATGAAAACATCCGGCCCTTCGCCCTGGGCTATTTCGTTGATGATGGCGTCTTCGTATTCCTGCAGGTTATCGAACTTCTTGGTGCGGATGACGACCCCCTGGTTTTTGCTCTGGAACGCCTGGATCTGCTCTTTGAAATCATCGGTATTGTCGTGGACGAAATAGAAATTCAGCTCTTTTTGACCGGAGCCCGCGGCCGCCTCCTCATACGGACAATCGGCCCTGAACGTGCTGGTGCCGGGAATATTTTCCGTGGGCTTGGGGCACTTGGCCTTACAGCCGGAAAGCACCGCCGGCGCCAGAAAGGCAATAGCCAGGATTAAAAGGGTTTTAAAAAATTTTGTTTTCATAAAATAACGCTAATTGCCAACATCCACTATACGGA
>JAFGNE010000084.1 GCA_016927155.1 Candidatus Peregrinibacteria bacterium | reverse complement strand
TACACGCACATGCAAAAGGCGATGCCCACCACCGTGGGAACCTGGATGGGCGCCTTCGCCGAGAGCCTGATCGACGACATCCGGCTGCTCAATACGATTATCGATGACATCGTGGACCAGAACCCTCTCGGCTCCGGCGCCGGCTATGGCTCCCCTTTCGATTTCGACCGCGATTGGCTGAGCAAGGAAATCGGCTTTAAGAAAACCCAGAATAACGTGATTTACTGCCACAACTCCCGCGGCAAAATCGAAGGCTTGGTGCTGGAAGCCTGCGTGAACATCATGCTCACCTTAAACCGCCTTGCCTGCGACCTCCTTTTCTTCACTACGCAGGAATTCCACTTTTTCGACCTGGACGATTCCATCGCCACGGGCTCCTCCATCATGCCGCAGAAAAAAAACCTGGATGTGGCGGAACTCATTCGCGGCCGCACCGCCACCGTGATCGCCTGCCGGCAGGAAATGGCAATGAACATCCTTAATAAAATTTCCGGTTACCACCGCGACGGGCAGGAAATCAAGCGCCCTCTTTTCCTCGGCCTCAAGTACACGGATATGTCTTTAGACGCCACTTCCGCCATCATCGACAACATCCGGCCGAACAGGGAAGTGCTGATGAAATCCATGCTCGACTGCCCCGGCCTCTTCGCCGCGCACAAGGCCTTCGACAAAGTGAAAAAAGGGATGACTTTCCGCGACGCGTACCGCGAAGTGGGTTCCAACATCGCCGGCATAAAAGTGACGCCGAAAGATATTGAGCGCTGGCTGAAAATGAGCACCCACCAGGGCGGGACGGGGAATTTGCAGTTGGATAAAGCGGAAAAGGAAATCAGACAATTAATGAAATAATGCTATGCAAAAGTGGAATCTGCTCGCGCTCCTGCGGCAAAAAATCAAAGCGAAAGGCGGTGCCGTCTGCTGCCACGCCCATTTCGACAAGGCTTATGTGGTGACGCCCGAAACGCTGAAAATGTGCGAGGAGCACATGGAAGTAAAATGGGATTTGTGGAAAAAGGTTAAGGCGGCCTACACCCACAAAAATCTGGTGCGGCGGATGTGCCTGAGCGCCGAGAATATGATAAGCCAGGGCGTTAAGATGTGCCGCACGAATATCGATGTGGATAACACGGTAGGCATGATGTGCATTGAAGCGGCGCTTGAGGTGAAAGAAAAATACGCCAAAAAATTGAAAATACAGATCTGTTCGCAGGTGCTTGAAGGCGCGCTTAATCCTAAAGCCCAGGAGTGGATTGAAAAGGCCGCGCCCTATGTGGATGTGCTGGGCGGACTCCCCTCCCGTGACCGCCCTCACCAGGCTGAACATCTGGATTACATCTTCAGCATGGCGAAGAAATACAAAAAGACGGTGGACGTGCACATCGACCAAAACAACGACCCGGACGAAAAGGATAGCGAACTTCTCGCCCGCAAGGTGATGGAACATAAAATGGAAGGTCGCGTGAACGCGGTGCACTGCTGTTCACTTTCCGCCCAGCCGGACGATTATATGCATGAGGTCATCAAGCTTATCAAAAAAGCGAAGATGAGCGTGATCGTGTGCCCGCGCGCCATGCTGGATAACCGGCAGCCGCGCGACAAAATGGCCCCCGTCCACAATTCCATCGCCCCCGTGCCCCAGCTGGTGGCGGCAGGCGTTAATGTGGCCTTGGGTGTGGATAACGTGCACGACTACTTCTGCCCGTTCATTGACGGCGACGTGTTTTCCGAATTGGTGTTCCTGCTGGAAACCACACGGTTTTATAATGTGGACGCGCTGGCGGATATTGCCACGGTAAACGGACAAAAAATTTTGGAGGCGGCCTGAATTTTTGCTTGCCAAAAAAATCGGAGCATGCTAACATAAGGATGTCGTAGATACCGCGGAAGGATATTGCGAGCCGTAAAGGACGTAGATAATATCACCCCAAGCGGTACGAACAGAAATTAAACGCTCTTCTGGTACTGGAGCGTTTTTTTAATGAAAAATCAAATAAAATGATACAAATAACATTTGATTTTTCCATTGTAAATCTTGCGGTTCTTTTTCGCTTTGCGGCCGAAAAGTTTTTCAAAAGCGGAATGCGGCGACAGGATGAAATACGACCAGGCCTTTTTTAAGGGAAAAACGTTGCCCAAAATTTTGTAAATTTTTTCCGCCGACGCAATATCCTCCAATCTTTCGCCGTAAGGCGGATTGGTGATAACGACTCCCCTCTCTTCTTTGGTGACAAAGTCTTCAGCGGATTTGCGCTCAAAACGAACTAATTTTTCAACGCCGGCTTTGTGGGCGTTACCATCAGCCAAGCGGATCATTTTTTCATCACTGTCTGAACCGATAATGACCATGCCGGATTGGCTTATTTTGGATTCAGCCTCTTTCCGCATTTTTTTCCAAACGTCCGCGCTGATAAAAGGCCAGTCTTCGGCGGCAAAACGGCGCCTAAGGCCCGGCGCGATGTTGGCCCCAATCATGGCGGCTTCGATACAAATCGTTCCCGATCCGCACAGGGGATCGTAAAGCGGTTTTTCGGGTTTCCAGTTGGAAAGCAGGACCATGGCCGCGGCGGCCGTTTCCCGAAGGGGCGCCTCTCCCGCCCACGCGCGGTATCCCCTTTTGTGCAGGCCAATGCCGGAAGAATCGAGCAGAATAGAGACCTGGTCGTGGAGGATCTGCGCGTGGATCTTGAATTCGGGGCCGGATTCTTCTATCCAATCCACCCCTTGTTTCTTTTTCATTTGCTCCACAATCGCCTTTTTTACGATGGACTGCACCGTGCGGCCGGACATCAGCTGGGAATTAAGGCATTTGTCTTCCACATCGATCTTTCCGTCTTGCGGCATCAATCCAGCCCAATCGAGCGCGGAAACGCCTTCAAAAAGCTGGTCGAACGTGGTAGCGGGGAAATAAGCCAACTGCACAAGCACCCTCTCCGCCGTCCTCAGCCAGAGGTTGCACCGCGCGATGGCCTCTTCATTACCCTTAAAAGAGATCTCGCCGTTTTCAACGATGAGGTTTTGGTAGCCCAACGCGTGCAGTTCGTCTTTCAGAACCGATTCGAAGCCTAGCTTGCAAGTGGTGATAAGGTTATACGTCATACCGGATTACGCCTTGCTCACATAACTGCCGTCTGCCGTGTTGATCTTAACCATCATCCCCTCCTCAATGAAAGCGGGCACTTTTACGGTGGCGCCGGTTTCGATGGTCACTTCTTTGCTGTCGCCGGTGGCGGTATTGCCCTTGGAACGGGGCGGGGCGGTTACCACCTTAAAATCCATCTTGGGCGGGAGCTCAATGCTCACCGGGATGTTGTCGATGTAAAGGGCATGGCATTGTGTGCCGTCCAAAAAAAACTTTTTCTGTTCGCCAATCGCTTCCGCGTCCAGCGCGAACTGTTCAAAATTGTCGTTATCCATGAAGTTGTACATGGTGCCATCGCTATAAAGAAACTGGCATTTGCGGTGCGCAACATCCGCGAGTTCCGCCGTGTCGCCGGACTTGATGGTAACCTCTTTGGTCAGACCCGTTTTCAAATTCTTGATTTTGCAGCGCGTGAACGCGGCGCCCTTGCCGGGATTCACGAACTGGGCAGAAACAATAAGGTAGGTATTACCTTCATAGACAATACACATCCCTGTCCTAAAAATCGTCGTAACAGCCATGGCAATAAAAATTAAGGGTTAATCATTTTGGAAACCGGAAAAAGGAGGACGTCCTCAATTTTCGTGGCATCCATCAGGACCATGAGCAGGCGGTCAACACCCAGCGCATTGCCACCGTACGGATGCTTGGTCAAGTTTAAACTGGTAAGGAGCTTTTCGTCAATTTCAAACGCCGTTTTACCCATCCGCCGGCGTTCTTCGCGTTCCGCTTCAAACCGTTTTTTCTGTTCTTCGGCGTCGAGGAGCTCCGAAAACGCGTTGCACAGTTCCTGGCCGCCCATGTAAAACTCGAACCTTTCGCACCAGAAAGGATCGTCCTTTTTTACCAACGCCAATGCCGACTGCGTGGCCGGATAATCGTAAACAAAAACAGGACGGTCGAGGCCGAGTTTCGGTTCGATTTCATTAAGGAAAATAAGGTAAAAAATGTCGTCCCAGGTTTTGCAGGCGGACGTTTTTAATCTTTTGTCCTGCGCTGTTTTTGCTAAGGTCGGATAGTCTTTGTTCTGCAATAAATCGATACCTGCATATTCGATAAAAAGCTCATGGACGGATTTACGCGGCCAGGGCTCTGCCAAATCAATCGTCCGCCCCTGATAATTGATTGTGTCCGCGCCAGCCACAAACCGAATAAGCGCCTCCGTATCATCCATGATATTCCGGTAATCCGCGTCCTGCCGGTACCATTCCAGCATGGTGAATTCCGGATTGTGCCGCCCGCCGCCGACTTCGCCGTTACGGAAAACCTTGCAAAGCGTGTAAATGTTGCCGAAACCGGCGCCTATCAGCTTTTTCATGCTGAACTCCGGCGAAGGGTGCAGGTACATCGGGTAGGCGCGGCCGGACGGATCAGCCAGTTTTATTTCAAACGGCGTCAGGTTCGGATTTAAATCCACCGTGGGCGCCATAAGAGGCGTTTCCACTTCCAAAAAACTTTCGCGCTCGAAAAACGTCCGGATTTTATCCATCATTTCGGCCCTATTAACAGCGATTTTTTTATCGAAAAGCATGGTAATGGCGCTTTGTCGGCTTACGGAAGGGGCGTGTATTTTTGGAGGAAGCGGACGGAGGCGCTTTTTTGGCCGCAGGCAACCCTTGCGGCAACGGAGACACTTTAAGCGCGGCACGGATTAGTTTTTCGATGGGGCGGATCTTATGGTTTTGGTCGGCGCTGGCAAACGTGATGGCACGGCCCGCCTTGCCGGCGCGCCCGGTCCGGCCGATGCGGTGCACGTAATCTTCCGCCTGTTCGGGGATGTCATAATTAATGACCACTTCGATATTTTTAACGTCAATACCGCGGGCGGCAATATCGGTGGCCACAAGGATACGGTATTTGCCGTTCTTAAACCCCTGCAAGGCCTCCTGTCTCTGATTGAGCGACCTGTTGGAATGGATTTCCGCGGCCGTGTGGCCCACATTACGCAGGTCGCGGCAGATTTTTTTGGCGCCATGCTTCGTGCGGCTAAAGACAAGGATGGTTCCTTCATATTTCCCCAGCAAAAACTGGAGCAGGCCGGCTTTCTGGTTTTTTTCAACGATGAACAATTCCTGGTCCACGCGCTGAGCCACGGTCCCAGGCCGCGCGATTTCCACTCGGATGGGGAGTTTCATGTGGGTCGTCGCGATCCTGACGATGTCATCCGGCATGGTGGCGGAAAAAAGCATGGTTTGCCGTTCTTTGGGAACCGTATTCAATATCTGTTTGATCTGCGGCGCGAAACCCATGTCGAGCATCCGGTCCGCCTCATCCAGCACCAGGATGCGGACGTCATGGAGAGATACTGTTTTTTGCTGGATGTGGTCAATGATGCGCCCCGGAGTCGCCACATAAATATGGGCGCCGTTTTTGATGTCCCGCACCTGCTTACCCATAGGCGCTCCGCCAATAAGCACCGCCGTTTTAAGCCGGAATGGCCCGCCGATCTTTT
>JAFGNE010000083.1 GCA_016927155.1 Candidatus Peregrinibacteria bacterium | reverse complement strand
TTTTACCCGATTTCACGCCTGGAGGCGATGGGGATTTTACTGGCGGACAAAACGAATATAACCCCTTCTTCGGACTCACGCTTTTCGGCGCTCACCGCTCTGGCGGAAAGCCGGCCCGCTCCCAACTGCCTGGGCGGGGCGGAAGGCGCCATCCGCGAGGCGGGCGGCGGGGGCGGCGAAGGTGAACGGCTGCTGGCTTACGCCCTGCTCGCGGACCGCCTGGGGTTTTTCGGGGGCCGCTGCGAGCTTTTTACCGAACGCGGCCTGCTTTCGCCCAACGCACGCGCCAATTACCTCAAGCAGCATCTGCTCCGTAAAGAGGCCATGCGCTTTTTGGCCTTTTCCACCCTTTATCCCCCGCTCCAGCCCGATTCCGTCGGCGGCCCCTTTCAGGACGGCGGAGAGGAGGATGGGGAAGCGCCCCCCACAGGCCAGGGAACCGTTCCCGGCAGCGGACAGGGAGAAACAGCCTACGGTTACGGCCAGGCTTACCCGTCGGCCGCGGCCTCTTTACCGGATGGCGCGGACAATTACGGAAACGGAAACCCGTTCGGCAGCACCGCGGGGCTTACCGTCTGTTTGCAGCCGCCCAAAGTGTGCGCGGCGCCTTCTTTCCGCGACTGCAAAACGGTTCCGGCCGGAACCAAAGTAAGGACCATAGGCGAAGTGGTGTACGGCGCCGAAAGCGTTTACACGGCGCTCTGGCAGAAAGTGGCTTACGGCGGAAGTTATTATTACGCCCCTTTGGACGGAATTGATTTTGAGTGCAGGAAAATAACGGAGCCTGTGGTACTTACAACCCCTTCAAAAAATGACTCACCGCCGGCGGAAAAGATCCCCTATTATTCCACCGGCCTGAACGCCTCCATTCTGCTGTCATCATCAGGAGCTAAAAATGACAACGGTAAAATTGCGGATAACAAACTATTCGATTTTATTAAAAACGGATTTATTAACTCCATTCCCCCTTTCGGCAATATCAAGAACGCGAAAGCGTTTTTCACCGGCAAAGATCCCTATTCCGGTCGTGATCTTGATAATATTGATCGGATCGCCAGTGGCATTGGGACTCTTTCTTTCATTCCGGGGTTTTCTTATGCGGTACGGGAGGTTAGAAGTAATCCTATTGGCGCCCAAATTGTTAGCGGGCTGGCAAGTTTTATCCCTTTCGTCGGTGATGCGTATGATGCCATCTCCGGCATCGCGGGATACGATTACATAGGAAAACAGCCTATTAAAGGACTTGACCGCGTGTTGTGCTTTGCCGGCATAATTCCTATTCCGGGTGTTACGGGGGCCACGGTTCGCGCCGGCAAGAAAATCATAGTTGAAAAAGCGGGGAAAATATCACAGCTTGTTAAGAAAACGGTTAATTCGGCTATTACATCAGCGCCAAAAATAAAAACGGCTATAAAACAAACATTCACTTCGGTCATTAAAAAGGGTTCTGACGTTATCACGATTGCCGCCAATAAGACAAAAAATGTCATTAATAACGCTGTGAATTGGGTTAGCGGAACGCTGAATAAAATCCAAAACAAAGATAAAACGGTTAAAGCCGCCAAGGATAATATTAGGAAATGGCAAGATGTTGGCATAAATCAGGGGGAAGCTAAAAGAATTCAAAATGCTGCTGACAAAATAGGCAAGCCTATCAATGTGGTTGGCAGTCGCGCCGAGGGGAAAGCAAACCCGCTTTCCGATTGGGATTATTTGATTGAAGGCCTGACAAGCCGTGATCGGACCAAAGTGAAAAACTCATTGCCTAAAGGGCAGGGAGGAGGTGAATTAACCTCCAGCGGATGGTCCGGAATTGATCTTTTAAGGGGCAAGCTGGATAAGGCAAAACCCTATATACCTTTTTGGCCAAAAAAATAACCATGCTAAACTTAGAATATGAATGATTTTTTTTCGATACAGGATCTTATCCCGAAAGGGATTGATTGCGGATTCAGGCCTGAAGAGCTGCAGATTTCGGACGGTTCTTCAATTTCTATTTGCGTTTTAAAGGTATCAGGCCATTATCCCAAAGGCAGCGCGGGAGCGTTTATCGGTGAATATTTATCAGGCTTGTCCGTCTTTTTGAGGGAGATCTATCGCCTTGACGCTTTGGTCATCGATTTATCTGGGCTGGATTACAAATGGGGCAATAATCTGCTGCGTGTCGCCGCTCCTGAGACGCTTCAAACCCATTCCGCCCATAATACCTGGCTTGGGTATTTTATTATCGGTTCTGACACGAACAAAAATGCCCTTCACAGTCTTTTTTGTGATTTCGGTAAAAGCTCGGAAATTCGTGAAATATTCCTTTCGCGGCAGACGGCGATAAATCAAATACTAAACGAAGCGAATAGGATGTGATTCCATAAACGTTTTTTATATTTTTATCCCATCCCTCAATGCCCATCACGCAATTCATATCTTATTATTGTAAGGGATATAAAAATTTCCTTAAAAAGCATATCGCGGAAAAGCGCCCTCCTTTCTTTTTTATCCTGTTGTGGATTTACGGCGCCGGCCTGATGCTTGACCGTATGGCCGCCCAAGGCGCGGTGGACGATTGGGCCAGCGCGTGGGGCATTGTTTTGCTCCTCGGGATCGTTTCCGGCTATATCGGTTATTTTATCCTTGGCTCCTGGTACCATTTGCGCGTATGGCTCGCGGGCGGAGAAAAAAAATGGAGGATTTCCTGCAATTTGTGGCTGTACGCGGGAATGCCCATTTTTTCCGTTTGGCTCCTGCTAAAAATCATGGCCATGGCCCAATACGGCAACGCGTACTTTAAGATGGCCATGGCTCCATTCTCCGCCTTAACGCTTGTTTTGCTCCTGTTGGCCGTTCTCTATTCCGTTTACCTGAGTTACACGGGAGTCGTGCTTATCCAAAAAACCAAACCTGTGCGCAGTGTCATCTTTTTTATCGCGCTGCCTGTTCTGTTTTATTTTTCTTTATATGGGTTTTTGGGGCTCGCCTCTATGAATTCTTAATTTTTTTCCAGCATATTGGCCAGGATGATGTAATATAGGGGTGTCGCCTTAAACCCGCCCTATGTCTTCTATCCGCGTCCGCATTCCCCCGTCGCCCACAGGCCTGCTGCACATCGGCACCGTGCGGACGGCTTTGTATAACTACCTTTTCGCCAAACACAACAAAGGCGTGATGGTTTTTCGGATTGAGGATACGGACAAAGAGCGCGGCACCAAGGAGTTCGAGGACGATATCATCAATGGCCTCACCAAGCTCGGCATCGCGGGCGATGAAGGCATCCATATCCATCCTAATAGTCGTAATAGTCCTAAAAGTCCTAATAGTCGTAAGTATTACGGCCCATACAGACAAAGTGAGCGCACCGAAATTTACAAGAAGTATTTACAGGAACTTTTAGCCGGCGACCATGCCTATTACTGTTTTTGCAGTAAGGAAAGGCTGGATAAGATGCGCGAAGAGCAGGCGGCCAAAAAACTTCCGCCGCGGTACGACGGCTGTTGCGCGGGGCTGGACCCGAAAGAAAGCGCCAAGCGCGTGGCCCAAGGCGAAAAGGCGGTGATCCGCCTGCGCGTCCCACGCGATAAAGACGTCCGCTGGCGCGACCTGGTGCGGGGCGAAGTGGCGATCCAAAGCGGGGAACTGGATGATTTTGTCATCGCCCGCGCCATTCACGACCCACTCTACAATTTCACCGTCGTCGTGGACGACCACACCATGGAAATCACCCATGTGATCCGCGGCGAGGACCATATTTCCAACACGCCCAAGCAGATGCTGATTTTCCAGGCTTTCGGATGGAAATTGCCGGAGTTCGCCCACCTGCCGTTAATCCTGAATGAGGACCGAAGCAAGCTGAGCAAACGGAAAAACAAGGTATCCGTCGACGATTATTTAAAGGAAGGCTACCTGCCCGAAGCGCTCCTCAACTTTTTGGCGCTTATCGGCTGGAACCCGGGCGACACCAAACAGGAGATTTTCAGCATGGAGGAGCTAATTGAAAAGTTCACGCTCGAACATGTGCACAAGGGCGGCGCGGTTTTCGACCTGAAGAAACTGGACTGGATCAACGGCGAATACATCAAAAAGGCCATCAAAGACGATGTGGACACTTTTTACGCGCGGATCAGTGACCGTGTGCAGGGGTACGACGCTGCCCTCGTCAAAAAAATCCTCCGGGATCCCGATTTCGAGGGGCGGTTTAAAAAACTTTCCGAAGTTCCCGCGGAACTCGCGCCCATTTTCGCGCCGCTTCCCGATTATCCGCTAAACCTTTTGGCCAACGAAAAATTCAAAATCACGCCGGACATCCTGAAGACAACGCTCACCGCCGCCAAAAAAAAGGCGGAATCACTGGAATGGAAAAAGGGCGACAGCGCGAAAGCCAAAGCGATCTCGGACGCCATGATAAGCCTCGTGGCGGAGCTTGGCTTGAAAAACGGGCAAGTCCTCTGGCCTATCCGCGCCGCGCTTTCGGGAGCGGAAAAGTCGCCCAATTTCGCGACCCTGGCGGTTTATCTGGGCAAAGAAGAGACGTTGAAACGCCTTGATGTTGCCCTGAATAAGTTAAAATAAGGCCCTTGCCCTTGTTCCTTGTCCTTATCCCTAATTTGAATGGAAATTCAAATTCAAAAAAACGTCGCGCTCAGGCAATTCACCACCTATCACACGGGTGGCCCCGCGAAATATTTTGCCGCCGCCAAGGATTGGCAGACTTTTTTCCATCTGCGGGAATTCGCGAAGAAGGAAAAAATGCCGTTCTTGGTGCTCGGCGGCGGCAGTAACGTGCTTTTCGCGGATGAGGGGTTTCCGGGAATGGTCGTCCTCAATCAAATGGACAAGGTGGCTTTTCACCCCCAGGCGGTAACGGCGGAAAGCGGCGTGCATTTGATGAAACTCATCGCGCTTTCGGCCCAAAGGAACCTCGGCGGCATTTCGGCTCTCGCCAATGTGCCGGGCAC
>JAFGNE010000082.1 GCA_016927155.1 Candidatus Peregrinibacteria bacterium | reverse complement strand
CCTCTTTGCCCGTTGCAAAAAACTCACCGAAAAAATTTTTATAGTTAAACCCCTTCAGAAGAAAATCACTAATACTTTTATCGTCTTCAATGACAAGAATTTTCATGGGCAGTTTTGGATTATGGTTAATCCTGAAAAAAAGCCAAGAAAAAACTATCAGTTTACAGAATAAATATCAATGACATAACAATTTTTTAATTGCTTTTTAATGAGTTTTTAATCGGTTTCCAACAAGTATCCCACGCCTTGGACTGTCCGGATCAGGTTTTGGTTTGGGCGAATCTTGATTTTTTTGCGGAGAATGGAAATATGGGAATCCACCATATTGGAAAGGGGGTGCGCGTCATATCCCCAAATCTGCTCAATCAGCATGTTGCGGCTTACAATCTGATTAGGGCGACGGGCCAAATACAAAAGCAAGCTGTATTCTTTGGGGCGCAGGTTGACAATTTTCTTTTGGAAATAAACCAAACGCATCTTAGGGATAATCTTCAGGCCCCCCACTACAATTTCTTCATGTTTCTGTTTCTCGGGAGAAGATCGCCTTAAGACCGATTGGACGCGCGCCATAAGCTCGTCAAAATGAAACGGTTTGGTTACGTAGTCGTCCGCCCCCAAATTGAACAGGCGGATACGGCTTTCACAGTGTTCAACAGCGGAAAGTATGATGATGGGCACATTTTTGTTTTTTTTCCGGACTTCTTGGAGCAATTCTTCGCCGCGCATGCCGGGAAGAATCAAATCCAAAATGACGAAATCAAACGAAGAATTCAAAAGGATTTTTAACGCTTCACGGCCATCGGTTTCATGCCTTACCTCAATGCCTTCCCGTTTAAAGTTCCGCGTGAGGAGCTGGGCCAGACGCAAATCATCTTCGACAAGCAAAATTTTCATGTTTTTTTGATAAACAAGCCAAATCAGAGGATAAATATTTTTTAACTTTTGTCAAAAAAAAATTAATAAATCCATAATATTTTTTTTAAAATATGATAACAAAACCCGTCTATCGTTGTGTCCATGGATAAGGAACACAATCATTTTGAGGAAGGGGAATTCTTGACGGACTTAGGACAACCAAAAAAAATTGCTGAAATAAGGGGGATTTTACGGAAAATTTTGGGAGAAGGAACCTGCCAAAAGCTCGCGCTCGCTTTGATGAATGACCGATGCCTGCCCGAAGCCCTTCCCGCAAAAACAATTGAAGAGGCAGTGCCGCAACTGGCAGAACGGTATCCCGGGACCCCTTTAAACCTCTTGAACGTCCGTGGGCTAAAAAGCGGCATAACAGGATTAAAAGACAATCTGTTGCCGGGTAAAAAGACTATTTGCCGGATCCTTTACGCCATGAAAGCGAATTCACAGGCGGCGATATTGCAAACCATGCGCGAAGCGGGAATTGGCGGGTTCGACTGCGCTTCCAGCAACGAAGCGGATACCGCCCTGATGCAAGGCGCGCCTGCTGAAGATATTTATTACAACTTCCCGAAACATTCCCCGCAGGAACTCACATCAGTCCTGCAGAAAGGGGTGCGATACGTGACTGTGGACACGGCCGAAGCTTTGGCTGGCGCCATTAAAGCGGCCAGGGACCTTCCGGACGCGGAAAATTTGCGGATCGCCGTAAGAATCGCCGTCAAAAACCCCGATGCCGCCATGCCCATGGAAGAAAAATTCGGCATTCCCTCGGATGAAAATGGGCGAATAAGGGAAATGCTCAAAACAATAAGGAATTCTGGAGGGCGCCCGGGAATTTGTGTGCATGTGGGCTCGCAGACACAAGACCCGGAGATTTACAGAAAGGCGATCGAAACCGTCGCGGCCCTGGCGCGCGAAGCGGGGGGCGTGAACCATATCAATTTAGGCGGGGGTTTGCCTGTAGATTATTTTGGGGTCATCCCCCATCCTCCGGAAGATTTTTTCCGCGAGATCAATGAAGCGGTGGAAACTCATATTTCCGACGACGTTTTAACGGGCGACAACCAAAAAATCCTTTTTGAATTCGGCCGTTTCCTCATCGCCCCCCACGTGCACTGGATCTCTCCCATTCGTTCCATGGAAATAAAGGACGGCCTCCCTTATTTAAATTATGCAGGCGGCATCCACAATACCTTAAACGGCCTCAAGGTCCATGGCTGGCCCATGCCGCCTGCAGATGTCATCGCCCCGGACGGCGCCAAGCGCCAAGGCAAAAAAATAACTTGTGTCCTTTCCGGCGAATCCTGCAATCCTGCTGACATGCTCCAGGCGGAAATCCCTTCGGATACGGCTGTAGGCGACTACTTGAAGCTGGCCAACGCGGGAGCCTACACGGATTCGTACGGTTCCCATTTTAATGGGTTCACCTTGCCTCTTTACGCTCTTTATAACACTTAATTCTTAACTCATTAATACCATGGTAGATGAAAAGCCCAAAGCCCCTTCTTCAGCAATAGCTGAAGCAGAAAAACCGATAACCCCCGCCGCAATCGCGGAAGATATACGTGTAAAAGTGGACACGCAAATTCCTCCTCAGCAAAATTCACCGGATGTAAAAGTCGTCAAACTTTTCCGTGGTGAAGCCTTAACCTCCAAAGAGATCACGCCGGAATTAGTGAAAGAGGTTTCGGATTACTACCGATGGCTTTTCAGCAATACCTACCAATACGTAACCTGCCCCCCCTGTGAAGAACAGGGGCAACACGCTCTGATGACCGCCCGGCAAGCTTTCGGCACGGAAAATGCCTTTGTCCCCTTAAACGAAATGGACAGTGACCACCCTCGGCAATGCCCCTGTTGCCAAACAGAAATGCCGTTTATTTATGACCCTGAAAAACTGACTGAAAATTTTATGAAAAAATTAAAAGAAAGTGATGAAAGTTTTTTGAGCGTTTTAAGGCGGAATAGCGATAACTCTATCGCAGGGCTCTCTTTTGCTTTTGTGACCTCGTATCTCCGTCAATTTGAATTGGAATGGCAAAGCCGGTATATGTACATGAAAGAACAGAAACCGGAATATCAGCGCGATCCACAAAAATTTATTGACTGTATAAACATGATCCACCCTGAAAAACATTTAAAGGGTCATGAAACCTTTCTGGCATGGAACTGCATGAGTATCTCCCCTGAGGCAAAGGGAGACCTAATGCTCCTGATGCGCAACATGTTCAATGCGATACCTCCTTCTTTATGGGATTTAAATACCAGCGGAGAAGTCAAAAAAGGATCTCCTGCTCATGCGATCTTTAAAACTGTCGGAGGCCATGACGGCACCAATTTTTTTGAAGAAGACAGCGGAGATATCTTGATTGGCGGGAATGTCGGAAGGGTAAAGGATGTTTTCAACATGTCCCCTGATGAGTTCCGGAAATTAAAAGAAACTTTGGCTGGAAAAAAGATGTCATAAATGTTTAGAATGGAATGGAAAGTTTTCAAGTAAAAACATAAATGACCAATTTTTTTGATTTCGTTTATTTCGCCTTTATTCTCTTGATAGGGATACTCGGGATTTTGGTATTATCAGACAGTCCGCGCGCGAGAAATAATCAAACTTTTTTCCTCTTTTCATTAGGAACGATTGCATGGATGACCACTTTATATTTAGGGTATTGGTACGCTGATCGCCAATACTGGAATATGGCATTGGTCTGGATCCGGCTTTCCTATGGATTCTCGATCGTGGCTATGTCCTTAATGACCGTCTTCATTTATTTCTTTCCTAAAACCGTTCTCACCATAAGGCGTTTGTTCGGCGTTTTATACATTGGTATAACCGCCATCACGTTCTGTATCGCCAGTTTCACAACTTCAATCCATCACTCTTTTATTATTGAAAATGGGGTTTATGTTAACGATAACCTGGGCTCCCTTTATTTCCTATATCTCTTCGACATCATTTTTAATCTTTTTGCCCCTTTTATTATTTTAATCATAAAACTTAAAGACATTCAGGGAATTGAAAGAAGGAAAATGATGATGGTCATGTATGGCTATCTGCTCTTCGTGGCGATAGCGGTCACCACCAATGTCGTTCTCCCCGTCTTCAACATCATCATTCTTCAGCGCCAGATTCCCATCGTCATCCTGTTTTTTGTTCTCCCCACTTATTATGCCATCCAGCGTTTCCGGTTTTTCAACCTTGCTTATATTTATCGAAAACTCGCGCGAGAGGGGTTGTTGCTGGCGGGCTACGTCCTTTTTGCGCTTTTTATCAGTAAAGGACTGATTTCCTTTTTCCCCGTATTGGCTAAAGATATTTCTCTTGTCATCAGTATTTTGGTGGCAGGTGGTTTGTACATGTACGCACGTTCCATTATTCCTGAATTTTACGACATCGGAATGAGGGGGCTTAAAAACGCCATTACCAACCTAAAATCCAAAATTTATTATTGCGACACGTTTGGAAAATTGTTGGAAATTCTGCAGGAAACGTTCACGGTAAAATTGGATTTCGCGCGCGCCGACCTTTACGTCATCAGGAAAAGAAACGGGGAAACCAGTGAAAAAACAGATAAAAAAACAATCAGCATTTTTTACGAAAATGATTTTTCCCGTACACTGAAGGATTTTAGGAATGACGTAGTTGTCAGCCAGGAAATCGATTATAAGCACATCCCCCAAGCGGAAAAAAACAAATTGAAAAAAGGGCTAAAAGAACTGAATGCCGATCTTTGTCTGCCGCTATTTTCCGAAAACAAGCTATTTGGTTTTTTGGCCCTGGCGAAAAAAGAAGGGGTAACTTTGCTCACGGGAGAAACGATCAATGAAATAGCAAATACCCGGCATGACCTGGAAATCGGGACAATGAACATCCTGCTCAAAATGAACCTGCAGGAAGAAAACGATTTGATGAAAGCGGCCATCGCCCGGAAAACGAAACAGTTAAGGGTACAATACGAAGCAATCCAGGAACTGGTGAGGCAACAATCGGATTTTCTTGCGGTAACCGCCCACGAACTTCGGACGCCTTTAAGCATCGCCCTCTTCCGGGTGGAAGACATGTTGAGCGGAAAACAAAAACCCAAAAACCTGAAAGAAAATCTGGAATCAGTGGATGCCGCGTTAACCACCCTGAAAGAACTGACCGCAAGGCTGTTCAGCGTCCAGCAATATGACCTTAAAAAGGTAAAACCCAATCCGGAAAAAACGGATATAAAAGAATTTATCCAATCCGTATTCCGGGACTTCACGGGGATTATGAAAGAAAAATCCGTTGAATTTTTATTGGAAGATAGATTAAAAAAGAAGATCTTTTGTAAAATAGACAAAGCGCAAATGAACCAGGTGCTTCGCAACCTCATCGGCAACGCGATCAAATTCGTGCCGGCGAACAAGGGAAAAATCACTTTGGGGGTAAAAACAAAAAACCATCACGTCTTGATTACAGTGCGGGATAACGGCCCCGGTGTGCCGGACAAGATGAAGAAAAAGGTATTCGATAAATTCAGGACCAAAGGGCCGGGAGGGGGTATAGGCCTTGGGCTTTATATTTGCCAAAAAATTGCCGAACTCCACAAGGGAAAGATTTGGATGGAAGACGCCCCCGAGGGAGGGGCGCTGTTTGCCCTCTACCTGCCGAGGCTAATGAAGTAATTTTTTGAGATAAGCGATAAGCACTGGCGGTGGCGTGTCGATCTTGACAAGATAGGCATCCACACCGGCTTTCAGGGCTTGTTCTTCAAATTGGCACTGGTTGTAATTGGAAAGGATGATGATTTTGGATTTGGGCAGTGTTTTGCGGATGGAAGGGGCGATATCGATCCCCGTCTCATTCCGCCCTTTTATGCCATTATCCAAAATAACCACGTCCGCTTTAACTTTTTTGGCCGTTTCCTGGGCTTCTTCGGGAGTAGTAATAAAATAGACCTTATGGCCGGCCGCTTCCAATTTTTTTTGGTAAATCTGCCCCAAAGCTTTTTCGTCTTCTAAAAGAATGATTTTTGCCATAGAATGATTTCAAAAGTCATTGTACCCAATCCGATGGAAAACACAAATCGATTGATCAGGCACGAGCTCCTGAACCTGCTTATGGAAATTCAGATCGCGCTGCTCGACGGCCCGCTTTCCCGGGAAAAAAGGAAAGAACTTCTAGGAGTAGTGGAAAGGGCCGCCCTGCTCACTTCTTACCAAAATATGATGTTAGGGAAAAAACAGGCATTATTCGTCCGTGAGGTTGATTTAAGGTCACTTCTGGAAATCATTATACTCACCCATAAAAATGAAATCACAAAAAAATCCGTTACTGTCATATTGCCTAAAGGCGACCTTTCTGTGCGAGGTGACGAAACCCTGATTAAACTGGCTATTGAACAGGTAACCAAAGCTTTACTGGAAAAAACGTCAGCGATCGAATTCAAATGGGCTCCACAAAAAAAGACATTAACCATCCAGGCGGATAGAAAAGCCATGCCCGCGCTTGCAAAAAAAGACTGGTCAAAATGCCTAAAAAACGAAAATCCTCACGAATTGGGGTTGCAACTGGCCGTTCGCGCGCTTGAAGCCCATAAAATCCGATGGGAAACAAAAGGACAGCAACTTCATTTGATCTTCAGGTGAAAATGTGTTATATTTAAACACACTTCTTTTGAAGTGTCCAATAAACACCCAAACAAAAGCCCGTTTTACGGGTTTTTATAATTGCTGTGTCTTTCTCTGATATTTATCAAAGGCGAGCCACGGCTGATCCTTAACAACGAGGTCAGTATCATACGAATTCACTGGAGCAACGTGAAAGCAAATATTGTTTTTGCGGTGTTCCAGTGAATTAAACAATTATTTTAAACAGCTTTTGGAGGTAAACAACAATGAATAAGCGAATAATGATTCTGTTTGGAACGATCCTTGCGATCAGTTTTATACAGTCTTGCGGCTGCGACGAAGACCCCCCGGGGGGAATTGAAGTGCACCGCCGTGATATAGGCGATTGGCCCTTTTGTGAAGGGGATGACTGTCTTGATGACGGCGGAGAAGAAGATGTTGATGATATTTCAGACACTGATGATGACAATGACGATGACGATAATGATGCCGGCGACGGAGGCGATGAAGATGTCGGAAATGACGATGTCGACGGAGGGGAAGAAGATGCCGGGCCAAAGTGCCCCGACACATGCCCCGAAGGCTGGGTTTGCAATCCCGAAACGGGAAATTGCGAAGTGGAAGATATTCCACAAAACCAGCCACCGGTTGTGGAATTCACGGATGATGTAAAAGTCATCCCGGGCGATGTGCCGGTAGGGATCAAAAGCCTGATTAAAAGGCTGGAGGATCCCGACGGGTACATCGTGGTCTGCTTTATGGCAGCCTACCCCGAGGAATACCTACAGCCCAATGAGGTATTTCTGGAATCCACACTGTTTATTCCCGCCGGAAAGGTGGCCATGCTCGCCCTAAAGTGCCTGGATAATGCGGAAGCTTGGGGCGAAGATGGTATCCTGCTGGGCGGCGAAGACACCTGCGTCACGCAAAATATTGTCTGCGAAGAAAACGCGGAATGTTTTGGCGGCGAGTGTATCTGCCTACCCGAATGGAGCGTTCCGCCGGAATGCCTTGCGCAAAATCCCTGTTTCAGCATAACCTGCCCAAACGGGTATTGCGATGAGGCGGACGGCCAATGCGTCTGCCCCGGCTGGATAGCGCCCGAGTGCGTGTTTCCGGATGAAAACACAGCAGACCCCTGCAACCGCAACGGCAAATTACAGGCTGATGGGAGTTGCGAATGCAATCCCGGATGGCTGTGGCCTGATTGCGCGCAATGGGACAAGGAACCCATATACTTTTGTTCCGGGCATGGTTTTCTTAAGCCCGACCTGACTTGTGAGTGTAACCCGGGTTGGGACGGAGACGAATGCCAAAACCCAACAGGTGAAGACCCGTGTGGCGGCCATGGAGCGTGGTGGGATGAAACTTGTTTCTGCTGGTTCGGGTATTCCGGAGACGAATGTGAAAGATGCGTTGAAGGGTACAAGGAGGAAAATGGGGAATGTTCCCCGCAACCCTGTCCTAGCTACTGTATAAACGGAGAGTGTCAGGAAGACGGCACTTGCCTGTGCGACGATTCCCATGACGGGATCTTCTGTGACCGGTGCAAAATCGGTTACGAGGAACCGGATTGTACAAGTTGCTCACCTGGATACGAAGGCCCTGATTGCACGCCGGACAAATGTTTCGGAAAAACCTGTGAAGACGGGCTTTGGTGCAACGGTGTAGCAACCTGCAACAAGGCAACGGGGGAATGTGAAGACGGCCCCCTCCCCTGCTCCGATGATGAAATCTGCCTTGAGGAAAGACAGATTTGCGTGGAGTGCGTGGAGGACGAAGATTGCGAGCAGGATGCTGTTTTCTGCAACGGCCCGGAGTTGTGTTTGGAAAACATTTGCCAGCATGCAGGCGACCCTTGTACAAAAGACAATAAAATCTGCGTTGAGGACGGGGACGCTTGTGTGGAGTGTGTGAAGGACGCCGATTGTGAGCAGGATGGCCTGTTTTGCAACGGCCCGGAGGTGTGCCAAGCGTACACCTGCCAATCCAAAGGCAACCCTTGTGTAGCACCGAAAAAATGCGACGAAGAGAATGACAAATGTGTGGATTGCCTAACGGATACGGATTGTTCTCAGGATTTTATTTTCTGCAACGGCCCCGAGATATGTCTAAAAGGCGCTTGCGCGCACCAAGGCGACCCTTGCGACCCGGAAAAGTGCAAGGAACTCACCGACCAATGCGTAGAGTGCCTAAGTGATTCTGACTGCCCGAATGACGACGATGTGTGTAACGGGACGGAAGCATGTGATTTGGTGACAAATTCATGCGTCCATCTGAATCCGTTGCAATGTGATAATGGGAATCCGTGTGACGGAGCGGAGACCTGCGACCCGGTAACCGGCTGCGTGGCGGGAACGCCCATCGTTTGTCCAAGTGATGGTGATGTTTGCGACGGCAGCGAACAATGCGATCCGGCGACGGGCCAATGCAAATCGTTCGGGCCGCTGAACTGCCAAAATAGTTCAGCTTGTGACGGCGTGGAAACCTGTGACCCTATCCTGGGCTGCCAGGCGGGTACTCCGGTTTCCTGCGGCACCAACCAGCACTGCGAGGAACCCTCGGGTGCCTGCGTATGCGACAGTGGCTGGGGCCCGCCGGGGGAGTGCGACAAGCAGTGCGACCCGAACCCGGACTGTATTGCCAGCGCCCTTGTTGTCTGCTGGGGAGGCTGCCATCCCAATACGGCGTATAGTCTCCAGGTGAAGGCAACCTACAGTTCCAGCATCCACGCGGTGGAAACGCAGAATTGCGGCTCCCCCGGTACATGGACATCCGGTGATACAATAACGGTGCCTTGGAGCTCGACTCAAGACACCTTTAGCATCTCGTTCAAAACGGGAAACTGCACGGGAGATATTAAGCTGAAGGCTACTTGCCGCAATGCCTGTGGCGAGGAGTTCCCAAGCGAACTCACCGTGCGCATCCAATAACTCTACTGACCTCATTTCCATGAGCCCCGCGACCTTTTGGTTCCCGGGGCTCTTTTCTAAATAAATTTTCACTTGCTTAAGAACACAAATTTTGTACAATGAAAATGAATAGAAAAAACAAAAGATGTACAAAAAAATATTTCTATAAATCTTGCAAGCTAAGGAATGAGATTTTTCACTCATTTTATGGTAAAATATTAAGATTTATAAAAATACCAAAACAAAAACAAAATATGACCCGCTTCCCTGCTTTCAGGAAAACCATCGCTGTTTCAACGCTAATCGTCATGCTGGTTTCCGGTATCGCGCCTTCTTACGCGCATATCATTTTCCAAATCGACAATTACGAGGAAGTCCCTTCCAAAGGGCTTTGGATTGATTCGGACAATACGACAAACACCCCCAACATCAAATTCGGGGGTACAGCCACCGCCCCCACGCTTACCTATGACGAGCTGGGCAGCAGGATGCAGCTCAACAAAAACCTGGAAACGAGCGGCCCCGCCGCCATAAACGGCGCGGAGAACGCGGTGACGGACGGATCAAGCCAAACCGTGACAACGGCAAACGACGCTTTTGAACCTGTACAGATAGGCGCCAAACTGGTCGCCAACGGTGAAACCCGTTACGTGATCGCCAAGGCTTCCGACACGGAAGTGACGGTGGACATAGCCGTGGACTGGGACAATGGGGACGTCGGTTATTCCTTCACTTATAAAAATCCTATCCTTAAACTTTTTGACGAAAGCGCGAATAAGATGACAGTGCGTTCGGATGGATGGACGGGTATAGGCATGGAATCTCCCTTTTTCCCCATGGCCTTAACAAACCTGGAAATCGACACCGACGCGAATGGCGATGAGGATGGTGGCGGGATCATGCTCGGCGCCGAAGATGAGGCCAATGTTTATGTCGGACTCGCCACTTATGACAAAGACGGCACCATACTGAAATGGACAATAGGGAATTACTCCGACAGCACGGTGGCCACCCCAAACGGCCTGAATATCATTGAATATTCGGATTCGGGGGACAATGGGCTTGGGGGGGGTTCCGGGGTATCGCGCCTGTATATCGATGGCAGCAGCGGGGCCACCGCCGGTTACGTGGGCATCGGCACCACGGCTCCCGGCGCCACGCTGGATGTGCGAGGCGGCGCCGTATTCAACGAGGAGAGCGCGGACGCGGATTTTCGCATAGAAGGCGACGGTGACGCGGACCTGTTCGTTGTGGACGCCGGTACGGATAAAGTTGGCATAGGCGACCTTTCCCCCGAACATAAACTGGATGTGGACGGCAACATCGGCCTAACCGCCGGCGGTTATATCAATATGGGCGATACCGACGGCGAAGGCGGTTATGGCTTTCGCGATAACGCGGGTGACATGCAGTTCAAGGATGACGCTGGCATATGGACCAATTTCAGCGCTTTTGCCCTGCCCACGCTGGATGACGCTTATGATAACGAACCCGGCGACGACGTGGAGCGCACCATTACGGTGGATGACGGCGATGTTTCATGGGATCTCGCGAACGGGGCGACGGATTATGATTTCGTCATCGACATCCAGGGCGACGCCTCTCAAATCCGGGCGCAGGACGGCGGCGCTGACTTCATTACGGTAAGCGCCGACAGAACGGTGGATTACACGACCGATGAAACAGCGACCAATGCCATCCAGGTTACCGGAAACGCGCTTACGACCGGTGATCTCGTGCAGCTTTCCGCCACTAATACAGGAACCGGCGACGTATTGCAGATTACAGGCGGTGCAACGGCCGGCGCTGATAATTTTGCCATTAATGTAACTGCTGGTGATGTTTACATTGCGGACGACACATTGATCGGAGCAAATGCACAAACCATCGCAAGCGGTTTTACTGTAGATGGCGATGATTTATTTGTGGCAGGAATGATAGGTGCAGAAGGCGCCATTTATACGGATGACGACTTGATGCTGCAAACCGATGTAGATACAACAGGTGCCGGAAACATTACCATTAATTTTGGCGGCACCAACACCGAAACATTGATATGGAATGCCACAGACGATGTTTTTGAACTTTCAGACGATTTACTGCCGGATCCCAATGATACGTATGATCTTGGATCAATCGACAAACGTTGGCAAAACCTTTTTCTTGGGCCGGATAGCCTGCATATTGGCACCAATGCCACAGATGAGGGCACAATCAGTTATAACACGAACGACAATATTTTAAAGGTTGATACTGACGGAACAACACAAGGTGATATTGCATTTAATACGGATGATCTTTATATCGATACTTCTGAAAGCAGGGTTGGTATAGGAACAAACGCACCAACCACGCCTTTGGAAACCGCAAAAAATGACGCGACAGCTGACGCGATAGTGGATATGGTAACCATTACAAAAGAAACAAGTGAGGCATCAGCAAATGGAATCGGATTAGGGATGATATTCAAGATTGAAGACGGCGGAGATACAGAAGAACAAGCAAGCATTGACGTATTTTTGGACGACGTAACCAACACGGAAGAAGACGCAACAATGGCGTTTAATATCAACCGAAATGGCACGATCACAGAAATGATGCGTCTGGACGGCACACTGGGGCATGTGGGGATTGGCGAAACAGCCCCAGTCGCCCTGGTGGAAATTGGGGACAACAGCTGGACAAGAGCTGATGAAAACGTGTATACGGTTGAGGATGGCGGCACGACTGTAACTACATCCAATAACGCGTTTACGGATGTACAAGTCGGCGCTGTTCTGAACGCCAATAATGAAACGCGTATTGTAGTGGCTAAATCGGATAACGAAACGATTACCGTGGATAGTGCAGTGGATTGGTATTTTGGTGGTTCCGGATATATTTTTGATTTCAAAAATCCACGATTTAAAACCGAATCTAAGGAATACACCGCCAATTATACGAGCGATATCATCATGGCGGGAGATGGCAGTTTGAATGTGGGATATGATATTGTGGGAGATAATGGGGAAAAAATTGCGACAGGCAGCAATATAAACATTAAAAGCGGCACACACATGAATAGTGCTGTTGGCACTAGAGGAAAAGCTATAATTGAAGACGGTGCAACAACAGCTTACGCAGTGGGTAGCTGGGGTGAATTAAACCATGCCACAACTAGCGAATCAGCAGGATTGGGAGATGTAGGCTTATATGTTGGCATTGGCGCTGGCGGTAAAGTGGTACCAACGGTAAATGATTTTGGAGATATAAACCAACTCTTTGGAACTTATGGTAATGTAGCACTCGATAATGTGAGTATTACAGGCGCGAATGGGAATGTGGAAGAGGCAATTGGCGCAGGAGGTAATATATCATTTATTGACTCCAGTGGAATAACAGTAACAACTGCAATCGGTGCGAAAGGAGATATTAATATTGATAGCTCAGCCTCTAACATTGATATTACAACAGCAATTGGTCTATCGGCAGGACCGATAGATTTAGCTGGAGACAGTAACAATAATTCTATAGGAACAGCTTATGGCCTTTATGTTGATGAATTTTCAAAAACCGGAACAAATACCTTAGACAATGCTTATGGCATGTATGTTAAAAACATGACCGAAGGTGATGATTCTAATGTGGGATTATTAATAGAGGGAGCCAGTGGCGGAACATCTTTGAATACCGCAATTTATTCCGCTTCCGGAGATAACTTCTTCAGTGGTAATGTTGGAATTGGACTTGATATTCTGCCAGTCGGCTGGGGTGGCGATGCCGAGACAATTGATGCCAATTTGCACGTGCAAAAGGAAACAACTTCGACAAATAATAATGTCGCCATTTTTGAAATCGAACGTACAGATTCACCAACAGATTATGACAATATAAACACTTTATTTAAACTCACAAATGATAATTCCGATATTGAAACATACGCTGAAATGACGATTTTTGCTTCTGACGTAAGTGACGGAACCGAAGAAGGCATTATGCAATTCCATTTAGCAAATGGAATAGATGGTACATTAAATGATGTATTTACAATTAGTCAGAGCACCAATTTCCCAGCCATGACAATTAATCGTGAAATGGATACTGCATCTAGTATAAGTGATTTTGTAAATTATGAATATCAATATTTACATGACAGTACAGATCCAAGCGATAATTATGGAATCAATTTTAATTACAAATTGTCTAATGATAACGCGACTGCCGGTGTATATGATTTGGAAAATTTTGCCAGAATGAGAATTGTAGCAAGCGATGTCAGTGACGGCACAGAAGGCGGAGAAATGATTTTTAGCGTCGCGGATGGAGCTACGGGCAGTGGTGTCCTTAATGAAGCAATAAGAATTTACAAAACAGGAAATACCGCGACAAATGGCGGACCTCATGTGACAATCGGAACAGATAATACTGGTTCGGGAGGTACATCTGATTTAAAACTTGGAGTTATTTCTAACGATAGTACTCGAGATGGGATTCAAATAAAAAATACCTACAGTGGAAGTGACCCAACACTTAGATTTAATAATAGTAGCGATGTAAATGACTGGAGTATTGGGATGGATAGTAGCGCAGATGAATTTTTTATTGGACAAGGCTCATATCCTCTTAATTATCCCGCTCTTGGTTTTAATAATAACGGAAGTAATTTGGAAGTATATCCACCTTCCAGCGCGGAAGATTTGGGAACATCCAGTCATTACTGGCAAGATGTTTATGCCGTGCAGTACTATGGCGGAACAACACCTACCGTTGGGCTAAATACAACCATAACCGTACGAAAAGGAGATGATTCCGGTTCTTGTACAATTACAGTAAGCGGTGGAATTATTACAGCTACAACATGTTAAATTAAAATAAAATGAGACAAATTATTTTTTCTTTTATCTGCGGTCTTGCGTTTATATCCCCTATTGTTTTAGCACAATCCATTAACTTTTCAGATGTAAACTCAAGTGACTGGTATTATTCAAGTGTAAATAAACTAGTTGAATGGGGTGTTATTAAAAACAATCCAGACGGACAATTTTACCCGGGACAAAGTGTTAATCGCGCTGAATTGGCTGTCGTTTTGGATAGATACAATAGCTATGTCCTATCCCAATTTGATTCAAATAAACTAAAGGAAATAAAAGAGGTGGATGCAGAAAAAGGTAAACTCACCATTGTTAAAGATCAGCTAATAGAAGAGGAGGACAAATTGATATTTACAGGACTTGTACAAAATCAATCACAGAAAGAACATAAATTTATTCAGGTTGGAATTGTAATATACAACAAAAACGGTGCGCAAATTCATACAGATAAAACTTTTATTCTTCCATCCAGGCTTAAGCCAAAAGAAGAAGCAATTTTTGTTTTTTCATTTAGCCCATTTGAAAATTACGGAAAATATGAGGTGGAGGTAATTGAATAAAATAATCAATAACCAAATTACAATAAACCCCGCCATCCGGCGGGGTTTTTAGTATTCCTATTTTGTTTGCCGCTTACTGCGCGGGGGCAGTGGCGGGCTGTGTGGGATAAGGCTGCCCTTCAATACCTCCCACCTGCGTCAGTATTTCCCGCGCCCTGTCTTTGATATGTTTGGCAATGGGCTGGGTAGCGTTATTGGCTTCCCAGGCTTCCGTGGCTTTGGTGATGGCCTGGTTGGCCCAGTCGGAAGATTCCGCGTTTTTCTTCTGTACGCCGAGGATAAAGGAATTGACCAGGTAATCATAAGCGCGGGCAAGTTTGGCGGCGCCCAGCACCACTTTGTTCTCGGGTAAATTCTTGTAGGCCTGTTGGGTCAAATCCACAGCGAGCTCCGAAGCGTTCTTGGCCAAAGCCACTTGGTTGGCGGCAATATAAACTTCGATCTGCGCCATCTCGGCCTCCGCGCGGTTTAAAAGGAATTGGGTGTCCTTTCCGTTCTTTACGATGTTGAAAAGGTACAGCATATTGGAAACCTCGCCGCGGTTAAGGGCGCGAGAGGCGTCCACATTGCCTTTTTCGTCCGGAGTAACGATCCCAAGCGTCGCCGCGTAAACCACATAAGGCGCGTACCAGGCGTCCGCGGAAATATTGCCGACCGTTTTACCGCTCAGGGCATCCACGCTGATCCCGTTGGCGGCAATGAGCATTTTCAGGAATTCCGCCAGATTTACCTGCCTCGCGGGAGCAAAAGCGCCGGTTGTTTCATCCCCCTTTACAATACCCAGCCCCTTGGCCTTAAGCACATAAGGCGCAAACCACGCGTCTGACGTGACATCGGGGAAATCAGCGGTAAAAGTAGTAGCGGGCTCAATGGCGGAACCTTTTAAAATAACCTTTAAGACCTCAGCGCGATTAATGGCGTTATCGGGCTTAAAAGTGCCATCCGGATAACCGCCCAGCACGCCGATCTGGTTAAGATAAGTGACGGCGTTATAAACGGGGCTGGCACGCTGCACATCCGAAAACCCGGTAGCAACCACTTTGGTGCCCGTGGCGGTCTCACTCGTGGCGGCCGTGCCGGTAACCACCTGCCCGGTAAGCGCCTGTTCCTCATCCACGGCGAATGCGGGGTAAGAGAAAAACGCGAGCAAGAGGCAAACGGCAAGCAACTTGGCAAGAATGGCTTTTTTCATAATTTTTATTTTGATTAAATAAGCATGGGCTATTTTAGCACAAATAATTTATACAGGGCAAGTTAAACTAGGAATATTTTGCCAAGTGGGCAAAGGCCTTGTTTGCAAGGGCCATCCGATGCACATCTTCTCTTTTTTTAAATGCCGCACCCGTTTCCTTGCTGGCATCCAATAATTCGGCGGCAAGTTTTTTAGCCATAGGCTGGCCTTTTTTGGAACGGCACGCGCCGATGATCCAGCGCATGGCCAAGGCCAATTGGCGGCCAGGTTTCACTTCCACAGGGATTTGGTATACCGAACCGCCCACGCGCTTGGCTTTCACTTCGGTATTCGGCATCACGTTATGCATGGCCTTATCAAAAATTTCTTCGGGGTTCTTGTTCCCCTGCCCCTTCAAAATGGCCATCGCATCGCTGAAAACACGGCGGGCGACCGATTTTTTGCCGGCTCTCATCATGCAATTGATGAACTTTTCCTGGTATGGCGTGGAGCCTTCGGGGATGTATTGGAATTTTTTCTTGATCATAATGGCTTAAATGGATGGTTAATGATTCCTTATGTTTATTCCTTTGGTTTTTTCGCTCCGTAACGGCTACGGCTCTGCCTGCGCTTAGCAACCCCCTGGCAATCCAGTACGCCGCGGGTAATATGGTAACGGATGCCGGGAAGGTCTTTTACTCTGCCGCCAAAAAGGGTGACCACCGAGTGTTCCTGCAGGTTATGGCCTTCGCCCATGATATAGGCGTTCACTTCCTGATGGTTTGTAAGGCGCACGCGGGCGATTTTCCGCAATGCGGAATTCGGCTTTTTGGGTGTCATGGTGGTGACCTTAACACAAACGCCGCGTTTTTGGGGACAGCCCTGGGGTAATTTTTTTACCTTATTCTTCAGGGAGTTATAGATGACCTGGAGCGCGGGCGCTTTAGTCTTCTTTTTGGGCGTGCGGCGCGCCTTGCGGACCAATTGATTGATTGTTGGCATATTCCTTAATTAAAAAATTATTTTTTGGACTTGGCTTGCTGATCACGGAAAATCTGGCCAGCGGGAATCAGTTTACCGATAATGACATTTTCTTTCAAGCCTTTCAAGTTATCAATTTTTTTCGTGGTGGAAGCTTCCACAAGCACACGGATGGTTTCCTGGAAGGAAGCGGCGGAAAGCCAGCTTTCCGTAGTAATGGCCACGCGCGAAATACCAAGGAGCAGCCTATCGGCATGGGATTCCTTTTTCTTTTTCTTGCGCATCGCGGCGTTAGCCCTGTCAAACCGGCCGATGTTCACCACTTCGCCGGGCAAAAATTCGGTATCGCCGGGGGAAGTGACGCGCACCTTGGAAAGCATCTGTTTCACAATAATTTCAATATGCTTGTCGTTGATGGTTTGCCCCTGCGAAGCGTAAATATGCTGGACTTCCGTCATGATATAACGCTGCGTGGTATACACGCCTGTCATCGTCATCAGATCCTGCAGGTTAAGGTGGCCGCGGTTAAGAGGCTGGCCTTTGGCCACAAGGTCGCCGTTTTGCACCAAAATCCTTTCACGCGGGCCAAAATTGTAAACTTTAGCAAGTTTTTCGGCATGTTTAACGGTAATCACGCCATTTTTTACTTCGGTCACTTTGCCCGTTTCACGGGCTTTTACGGTTTGCTTGTCATTTCGGCTGCGGGCGATGATCTGCTTGGGATGGAGGGTATCGCCCTTCTTAACAACAATTTCATATTCGGGATTGATGCGGTAATGGTCTTCCCCGAGTTCTTCGGCGGCGATACCTATTTCGATCCCCTCTTTCTTGTGTTTCACGGAAACTTTTCCGGAAATTTCGGCCAACACCGCGGGAGATTTCGGAAGGCGGGCTTCAAAAAGCTCTTCCACGCGTGTTAAGCCTTGTGTGATGTCCGCCCCTTCCGCCACACCGCCCATGTGGAACGTGCGCATGGTG
>JAFGNE010000081.1 GCA_016927155.1 Candidatus Peregrinibacteria bacterium | reverse complement strand
GGATGAGGTTTTTCGCTTTCTCGGTAAGTTCCCGCAGATTGTCTTTCAGGAATTCTTTGATTTGGCCGTAGAGTTCTGTTTTGGGGGCTTCCGGATCCTTGGCGAGTTCGGAGAATATGGCCTTGGCCTCATGGAGCGTGGCGATGTTGAGCTGTTTTTTTACTTTTTCCATGCAGGTATTCCCTGCGATTTTGGAATCAAGGGTATAGGTGGCCCCGTTTTCCGTTGCCAGGCTGAACAAAGAAATTTCAGGCTCAATGTTCAGGGCCATAAAATCCCCTTCGTTTTTCTGGAAGCGGTTGTTGCAAACCCGAAGCAGGCTGTTTTTGCTCACTTCTACCGCTATGACCTGGAGGCCCGATTCGGCGATGAGCTGGATCAGGGACCGTACGATATTTTTTTGGATCGCTACAAAATTGAAACGTATTTCTTTATCGCCGGGAGCGCTTTTTAGGGGCTTGTAATCAACGATGGCTTCCGTTAAATCAATGGGGATGAAATCTTTGGCAAGGTTCAGGATAAAAGCCCGATCATTCGCTTTTTCGCGCGGGACGGAGAGGAGGTGGGAAAACGTCTTTTCCTCGGGAACGCAAATCACGGCGTTTTTTGAGAAGAAAGGGCCGTTTTCTCCTCCAAGAAGCAGGGTTTCCAATGCTTTTTTAAAAGCTTCCGGGTTGATGATGATGCAATCGTCTTCCACGGTATCCGGTTCAAGGTCTACGGTAGAAAAATTAACCACGCGTATTCCGAGCGGTGACACGCCGAGTTCCACGGCCCTCAATGAGCTGTTGGTGATTTCAAGTCCGAAGGTGTGCTTTAAGGAAGCGTCCATAAAAAATTATGTGCTAAGTTCCTCGAGAGAATCAATACGGAGGGTATTCATGTGGGCCAGGCTCCCGTCGGAATAATTCACGTCAAACCGGTAAATCTTAAGTCCATAACGGAATGTGCGTGAAAAACCATTGCTCACTCCCGTCACATCAAGTGTGGCTAGGCGTGTTGTTATTCCCGGGCCTGCTTGCTGTGGCGCGAACCATTGGATGGCGGTGGAACAGGAATTGCCGGAAGACAAGGCGTAATCCAGATTTTGGGAAAATTGCTCTTCCTGGCGGATACGGAGGAACACGTCTTCCATACAGGAAATGGCGTTGATGCGCGCGTCCTCATAAAAGATGCTGCTGAGGGAAAGGGAAGCATTGTCCACGCCCTCTTTCAGCATGGACATGGCAAAAAGCATGGCAATGGTCGTGATGATGAGAAGGCTTACGATCGCGATGAACCCCTTTGATTTGTTTTGCCTTATTACCATTTAAGGTGCAGGGTAAAATAATCGATTGCCATGAAACAGGGGGCGCTACCGCTCCCTTCCGGAGGGATGCCTTCCCAATGGAATTTCATACGGGCCTTGATGACGCGCCCCCCGTCGCCGCCCACGTATTTGAGCACATCCGCGGGATTGTCGTATTTCACTTCGAATTTTTGCTGGTCGCTGGTTTCGCCGTCGAGCGCGGGGAGGCCGACCAGGTCCCATACGCCCGTGTCCCAATTGAACATTTCAACGTCCTGGTTTCCTATCAGGTTCCCGCTCATCGGGCAGCTGGAAGAGAGCGTGTCGCAGAAAAATTGGGTAATGCTCTGGTAGGCTATTTCGCCGCCCACTGTGATGCTTTGCAGTTTTTCAAGCTGCAGGTCGGTGAGCACGGTTTTGAAGGATTTTTCCCAGTACACCGTTTCCTCCCCCTCGTGCGTGCCGCCCACGTAAGCGGGATTCACGCTGTTGTCATCATCAAAGGTGTACCAACGGGAACACCATTCGGGGAAAAAATAATCCCAGCGGTAGCAGCGGTCCGTGTACACGTTATCGGTGATGATCCCGGTGCCGCCGTCTCCGCAGTTGTCGGCACAACCGCCTTCACAATAACAAACGTAGCGGTCGGAAGTGTACGTGCCGGTGGGGTTTACTACGTTCGCGCCGCTGCCGAAGTCAAATTCCAGCGAGGAAAGGGGGGCGGTGTTGTAGATGGAGCTGACCATGAAGGCGTACGAGCTGCCTACGATGTCATTGAGCTCAATGATAAAGCCGTTGTCATCGGTATGGTAGTTGTCCTCTTCGGTGACAACCGTGCTAACCGTTATGGCGTCCGCCGTGGTTTTCACGGTCACCGTATCCGTGCCGTTTTGGACATCGATGATGAAAATGTCAGTACGCTCCTCGCCGTTTTCCCCAAGGGGATGGTCGGCGTCATGGAAAAGGATGTGGTTATTCCAGTTTTCAGGCGGTGTCGCGTCCGAAAAAAGCGTGACTTGGTACAGGCTGTTGTTGGTTTCACTATGGCCAAGCCAGGGGATCCAGTCCGCGAGCGTGTCCGCGATCAGGATGACCGCCTTGGTGAGGGCCGGGATATTCGACGCCGACTGGACGTTTTCGCGCACGCCTTCAGGCAATTTTACATTGGCGATAAAGACCTGCGCGAAATGCGTATTGGTTATCAGGGGGTGGGTATCAATCAGCTCATTTAGCACTTCCGGCGGCAAGGGGGACGAGCTCATCAGGATTTGTTTGAGGTCCAGGCTCGCCAGCGGGGGCTCCTGATTAATAAGGGCGATCAGCTGGTCAAAGGGGTTGCAGTTAAAAGCTCCCAGCCCGCCTCCGCCTCCGCCTCCGCCGGGAAAGAAAATAGAAGAATCGCATTCGTCGCCGATGTCGTCCTCGTCATAATCTTCCTGGAAAGGGTTGTAAACGAGCACGCAATTGTCCATTTCATCGCATATCCCGTCTTCGTCCGCGTCGCCGGCGCATTCGGGATAGCGCACGAACTTGTCGAGAAAATCGGGACTGCCGTCCTCGTCAAAGTCCCCCCGCTCCAGGTTGGCGGAAAAAACATAGTTTTGCGCGGGGCTGGTCGGGTCGGCACCCGTCATCTGCAGGCGCACGTTGATGCCGAGGAGCACATCAGGGTCGTTCAGGGTATCGGCGATTTTTTCAAAGAACAGGCTTTTCGCCTGGGCGTTCCCCGAAGAAAGGGCTGCGGTCACGCCGCCTTCCGTTATTTCCACTTTATGGGTGGTGGAATTGAGTTCAATCGTCAGCGCGCTGTCGTCCTGCATGGTCAGCATCAGCTTACCGTTTGGGTCGCTTAATCTTGAATTTTCCACGTCCACTTTTTTGGCGTTCCCGATCGTGTCGTAAATCCTTTCCACCACGAACTGGGAATCGGCGTTGACGTCTTTTTCCATGGTATGTTCCTGGTTTTGGCGGATGGAATTGATGGCGACCGTCAGCAGGATGGGCGTCAGTACCAGGAAAATGGCCATGTAGAGCAGGAGCTCAATGAATGTGGTGCCGCGGCGGTTGTTTTTCATACGGGGGAACATAAATAAGGTATAAATTAATAAGTGATGACTTTTTGCCAGTCAGTGACGTACATCGTTTGGGTGATGATGTCGAGCGGGATATAATCCGGCGCCCATAAGATGCTTATCGTGATTTTTTTCGTGTCGGCGTCTTCATAAGAAGGGCCGGAGTCCCCATCGAAATAAAGGTCGTTCGTATCCGCATGCCTTAAGGCGTTTTCCACCACAATGTGCCTTTCATAAGTGTCCTTATCCGGCAGGTCGCCTTTAACCAGCCACGATCCTGTGCCGGGGTTGCGGATCAGGTAAAAATCGCCCACAACCAGTTGGTCGAAACCGAGGTTCCGCAGGTACCTTACAATATCCGCGCTTTCTCCCATGGTCACTGCCGCCTGGTGCTGGATGTAAGATTGGCCCGAAATTTTTCTGGCCCCCACGAATACCGAAAGTGAAGTGGGCACCAGGACGGCGAAAAGTACCGTCACGATGATGAGTTCAACAAGGCTTAGTCCCCGATGGTTCAGGTTTGTTTTATTCAACGACTCCCTGGGGGTTAATGGTAAAGATTTTTTGGTAGTCCGCCGTTCCAATAGTGAATGACCCGTGGTTCAGTGTCTTTCCCGTCTGGTTTTCGAAGATAATTTCATCGGTCACGCCGGGGGCAGGTTGCAAATCCATGCTGAGGATATCCAGTTGTTCCAGGACCATAGAAATATTGGAAGGATCAGAGGCGCTGTAAGAATTTGCGAAACGGATGAGGGCGCGGGTGGCGGGATCCAGGTGCACACCATAATCGGAATTGGTGGCGTTTTTTTGGGCCCGGAACCGCGTCTCCTTGATGAAAGCCATGGTTTTGTTTACGTCCATCGTGAGCAGGGAGAAATGGTAATATTTGAAATACGCCCCGATGCCCACTCCCGCCAAAATCAGAAAAAGGGACATGGTCAGGATCACCTCGATGAAGGAAAAGCCGCGTAACCGTTGTTGTAAGTAAGAAAGCATCATTTGTTTCCGCCAACGTTGGAAATAAGCTGGTAAATAGGGCCGATCACCGTCACCACCAGGCCGGTGACCATAAGGCCGAGGAGCACCATGATGACCGGTTCGATGATAGTGGTGATGTTTTTCACGTCATTGTCGACGATGCCTTTGTAATAATGGGTCATGTAATCCACCACATGGGGGAGCTTGCCTGTCCGCTCACCCACTTTAATGAGCTTCATGAACATGGGCGGGAAATAAGAGTTTTCGCGGAAACTTTGGGAAAGGGAGGCGCCGTTTTTGATCTTATTGATCATGAAGTCGATTTCCTCCTGAAAAACCTTGTTGGCAATGACCGTGCGTGTGATTTCAAGACACTTGATGACGGTGATTCCGCTCGCGAATAGCGTTCCGAAATGCTGGCTTACCTGGGCTGTGTTGTAATTGAGGGCGATTTTTCCCACGAGGGGCGCCCGGATGTAAACGAGGTCACGGAACCGTTTTGCCGCGGAATTTTGGAAAAGGATATAAAAGAAAGCGATCCCGCCGAGAATGACAAATAGAATCAGGGCGATGTTATTATTAATAAATTCCGTGATCCAGATGATGGCCCGGGTGGCTGTGGGAATTTCCGCCCCGAGGCTCTTGAAAATCGTCAGGATCCTCGGCATGACGAACACAATGAGGATAAAAATAAAAGTCACCATCACCCCCAGGATAATTTTAGGGTAAATGAGGGCGCCTTTTACCTTACCCCTGAAACGTTCCGTTTCTTCCAGGTGGTTGGCAAGGCCGACCATCGTTTGGGGTAAGGTGCCCGATTGTTCGCCGACGCGCAGAATGTTGGTGTAGATATCGGGAAATGTTTTGGGAAATTTTTTCATGGCGGTCGAAAGGGGCTGGCCGTTGTTCAGGCTTTCTATGATGCTGTCCAGCTTCCCCGCGAATGCCTTGTTCCCCATCTGGTTTTTTAAAAATTGGATGGCTTCGAAAATCGTTACTCCCGCCCCGAGCATCACGGCAAGATGCCGCGTGAATTCCACTACCTCGCGTTGGGAAATCGTGCCGATTTCGCCCAGGCGCTGCCATAGCCCCTTCTTTTTTCGTCGAAGGGGGATGGGGGATCCGGGAGCGGGAGGAGGGATGGCCTGTTTTTGTTTTAAAAGTTCAGGCATGGGGTTTAGGTCTTGATGACACGGATAATTTCCTCAAGGGAGGTTATGCCGGAAAGGGCTTTTTCGATTCCGCTTTCCAGCATGGTCGGCATGCCGCTTTTTTCGGCGATGTCTTCAATTTCGTCCGCGCTGCCGCCGCGGAGGATGATTTTTTTGAGTTCCTCGTCAAGCTCCATCACTTCGTAAATGCCGATGCGGCCCTTGTAACCGGTGAACCCGCACATTTTGCATCCGGTGCTTTTATAAAAAATAAATTCGTTTTTAAAATTCAGCGCTTCAATTTCTTCGGGCGGGCAATATTTGGTCGCGATTTTTCGGATGATTTCGACAATGTTTTTGGTGTTATAAATCAGATTTAGCGTTTCAGCCGGATATACTTGGGTTTTCAGGCAATGGGGGCAAAGTTTGCGTACCAGGCGCTGCGCGATGATGCAATTCAGGGCGGCGGTAAGCAAAAACGGTTCCATGCCCATTTCAATCAGGCGGGGGATGGCCACGGCGGCGCTGTTGGCATGCAGGGTGGAAAACACCATATGGCCTGTCATGGCCGATTCAATGGCGATCTGGGCGGTGTCCGAATCGCGGATTTCCCCCACGAGGATGCTGTCGGGATCCTGCCGGAGGAGCGCCCGGAGGCCGTTGGCGAACGTCAGGTTCGTGGCCAGGTTCACCTGCACCTGGTTGATGCCTTCAATGCCGTATTCAATAGGGTCTTCAATCGTCGCGATATTGATTTCGTCCGAATTGAGGAGTTTGATCACGTTATAAAGCGTGGTGGTTTTGCCGGAACCGGTAGGCCCCACGCAGATCATCATCCCGTAAGGCTTGGTGGAATTGCGGATGACCTTCTTGTAATCTTCCGCCGAGAGGCCCGTATCCATCAGGTTCATGGCTTCCCCCAGTTCCACCAGCAGGCGCATGACGATTTTTTCGCCGAAGTGGGTGGGCAGGATGGAAACACGGAAAGCCACCGGATCGTTATCAAGTTTCACGGAAATACGCCCGTCCTGGGCGGCGCGGGTTTCGTCAATGCGCAGCGACGCCAGAATTTTACAGCGGGTGACCAGCGGTTCATGCACCATTTTGGGATAGCGGACGATGGTGTGCAGCACGCCGTCGATGCGGTAACGGATCACGGTATGGTTTTTGGTGGCTTCCAGGTGAATGTCTGAAGCGTGGTGCCTGTAGGCGTGCAACATGATGGCGTCAAATATCTTGATGATGGGCACCTCTTCTTCGAAAGCTTCCGTGGCCGCCACGGTCCTTTCTTTTTTTTCTTCGCCGCCTTCTTTGGCGGCATATCTCAAGTGCGCGGGGAGCATGCCGAGGAAGATGTTTTTCAGTTCCTGGTGGTACTTTCCGATGATGCCCTTGATATTTGCGGACGTGGTGTAAAAAACTTCCGTTTCACGCCCTGTTTTTTTCTGGATGTCATGGATGATTTCCAGGTCGAACGGGTTGATGGTGGCGATTTTGACCACATTGCGCGCTTCATCAATGCCGAAGGTGATGACCCCCTGCTTTAAGGCGATATTTTCCGGCACGATCTCCAGGATTTCGCTCGGGGTTTCGATTTTGGAAAGATTGATAAAAGGGAACCCGATGAGATCCGCGGTTATCCTGCCCCAAGCGTCGTCGGAAAAGAGATGCCGCTTTTCCACAATGTCATACAGGGGCGCGCCTGTTTCCTTGGATTCCTCCGTCATCAGTTTGATTTCAGAGGAATCAACTTTTTTTTCCTTAAGGGCCTGGATCAGTTTTTTGGGATCGATCTTCATAGGTTTGTTTATTTGGTTTTAACGCTGGCAACGGATGCCGCGGGTTGAAGTTGTATTTTTTTGGTCCGGGAAGCGATTTTTTGGCCGCAGTTATTGCAAAAATGGGAATCGCGCCCCAAAATCATGTGGCAACGGGGGCATTGGAGGAGTTTCAGTTCTCCGCCTGATTCCGTGGCGCTCATCACCTTGATTTGGGCCTGCAGGTCCATCACCAGCTTATCCAGATTCGCCTTCAGGTTAAGGTCGCTTCCGATCATAGTAATGAGGTCGGCGGGCTTGGTGAGGTCTTTAAGGAAGATGTTCTCAATGTCATAAGACGCCATTTTGGCCAAATCTTCCGGGTTTTTAAGCTTGGTGTAGAAAACAATGGGCCCTCCCGTTTTCCTGATGACATCAATCAGGTAATAGCCGCTGATGACCGGAAGGACGGGGTCGAGGATAATAAGGTCAAATTTCATTTCAGCTATTTTTTTCAGGGCTTCGTGCGCGTCTTTCGCGAATGAAAAGCGCAGGCCGAGTTTTTGCTGGATTTCCTCTTTTTCAAGAAGGTCCGTGATGTCGCGGATCAACTCTTTATCCCCATCCACCATCAGGATGGCGCGTTCTTTGCTTGAAGTTGATATTTTTTCCATAAAGGGAAGAATTAAGTGTAGTTTAAAAACATGTCGATGAGTTCGCGGTTCATGGCAAATTGGCGGGCGTTTTCGATGGTGATTTTTTCCTCCCGCGCCAATTTGGCCAGGCATTGTTCCAGGCGCAGCATTTCGCCCCCTTCGGAAGATTGGAGGGCGTTGTAGATCTGCTCGCTTTTTTCCGTGCGGATGATGTTGCGCACCGCGTCGGTCACCATAAGCTGTTCATACGCGTATACCAGCCCGCCCTCCACCCCCGGCACGAGGCGCTGGGAAATGACCCCCGTAAGTGTGCTGGCCAGCTGGATGTGCACCTGCTTCTGTTTTTCTTCGGGGAAGGCGTCGATAATACGGTCGATCGTCTGGACGGAATTATTGGTATGCATGGTGGAAAAAACCAGGTGCCCGGTTTCCGCCAGCGTGAGCGCGGCCTGCATTG
>JAFGNE010000008.1 GCA_016927155.1 Candidatus Peregrinibacteria bacterium | reverse complement strand
TCGCTCACCGCGCTTCCCATCATCGAAACCCAGGCCGGCGACGTTTCCGCCTATATCCCCACCAACGTCATTTCCATCACCGACGGCCAGATCTTCCTGGAAACCGACCTTTTCTACCAGGGCATCCGCCCCGCCCTCAATATCGGCATCTCCGTTTCGCGCGTAGGCTCCTCCGCCCAGACCAAGGCCATGAAGAAAGTGGCGGGCAAACTTCGTCTCGATCTCGCCCAGTTCCGCGAGCTGGCCTCTTTCGCCCAATTCGGTTCCGATTTGGACGAAGGCACCAAGAATAAAATCGAGCGTGGCAAGCGGATGACCGAAATCCTGAAACAGGGCGTCTACGTGCCGCTCCCCTTCTCCAAGGAAGTGCTGATCCTTTATGCCGGCACCAAGGGCTTTCTGGATGACCTAAAGGTGGAGCATTTAGCCGAATTTGAGAAAAAATTCTTTGAATTCATGGATGATAAACACGCCCAAATTGAAAAAACCATTATTGAATCGCGTGACCTTACCGACGAAAATGCCTCCAAACTTGAACACGCTATTAAGGAATTCAAGGAAAAACATGTGTCACGCGAATGGTTTGCGGCTCAAAAAAAGGCTTAATCTTTTCAAATGGGAAATACGCTGAGAGACATTCGACGGCGCATCAAGGGTGTGAAAAACACCAAACAGATCACCAAGACCATGGAAATGGTTTCAGCCAGTAAAATGCGGAAAGCGCAGGTGTCTACCCTGAAAACAAGGACATACGCGGAAAAAGCCATGGAAATCCTGGTGGGCCTTTCCGGCCATATCGGCAAAGTGCGCCATCCCCTTCTTGCCAAACGCCCCATCAAACACACCACTTTGATCGTGGTGACTTCCGACAGAGGCCTTTGTGGCGGCTTTAACCTGAATGTCATCAATAAAGCGCACCAGTTTTTAAAAACCCTGGCTCCCGGTTCGTTTTCCCTCATCACTGTCGGCAAAAAAGGCCGCGATGCCATGGTGCGCCTTGGGCATCCTGTTTCAGCCGATTTTTCGGGGATCAAAAGGACGGAATTCCGCGAAATCGCTCCCATCATCAAAATGGCTCTCGACGATTTCATCGCCGAAAAAACGGATCAGGTGGTCATCGCCTACACCCACTTCATCAATACCATTAAGCAAAAACCCCTCTTAAAAACGCTGCTTCCCCTTTCCCGCAAATATTTTCTGGAAATCATCCGTGAACTGGCCGGCCGGCAACTTCCTGAAACGGAAAAACCGTACGAATACATTATTGAACCGGACCCCAACGCCGTCATCGCCATGCTGATCCCCCGGCTCACGGAAATGCAGATTTTCCAGTCCGTTCTGGAAAACGAGGCCAGCGAGCATTCGGCCAGGATGGTGGCCATGAAAAATGCCACCGATGCCGCCGGAGATATTATTGAAGAATTGACCCTGACTGGCAACGAAATGCGCCAGAGCGGCATCACGGCGGAAATCGCCGAGATCGTGACGGCCGGCGAAGCCATGAAGCAATAATTCCAATTTCAAATCCTAATTTCTACTTCATATGAATAAAGGTACTGTCACTCGTGTCATCGGTGTCGTCGTGGACTGCGAATTCGCGGAAAAAGTCCCCGATATCTATAATGCCGTATCCACCAAAATCGGCGACAAGGAGCTTATCCTTGAAGTCCAGCAGCACCTGGGCGAAAAATTGGTGCGCACGGTGGCCATGTCCACCACCGACGGCCTCCGCCGCGGGCAGGAAGTGCACGATTCGGGCGCGCCCATCTCCGTTCCCGTGGGCGACGATGTCCTTGGACGCGTGTTTAACCTGCTTGGCGAACCGATTGATGACAAGCCTTTTAAAGCCGCCAAGCGCAAACCTATTCACCGTCCCGCCCCTTCCTTTAAAGAACAGAACACGAAGCTGGAAATTTTTGAAACGGGCATCAAAGTCATCGACCTCATCGCTCCTTTCATCAAGGGCGGCAAGGTCGGTCTCTTTGGCGGCGCGGGCGTAGGCAAGACCGTCGTCATCCAGGAACTCATCCGCAATATCGCCGCGGAACATGGCGGTTATTCAGTATTTGCCGGTGTGGGCGAACGCACGCGCGAGGGCAACGATTTGTACCATGAAATGACGAATTCCGGCGTTATCGACAAGACCGCTATGGTCTTCGGCCAGATGAACGAACCGCCCGGGGCCCGCGCCCGCGTAGCGCTTTCCGCGCTCACCGTTGCCGAAGAATGGCGCGATGAACAAGGTAAAGACGTGCTTCTTTTTATCGACAACATTTTTCGTTTCACACAGGCCGGTTCCGAGGTTTCCGCCCTTCTTGGCCGCTTGCCTTCTGCCGTGGGTTATCAGCCCACATTAGCCTCGGAAATGGGTGCCCTGCAGGAACGCATCACCTCCACACAAAAAGGCTCCATCACATCAGTGCAGGCGGTTTATGTGCCCGCGGATGACCTGACTGACCCGGCTCCCGCCGCCACCTTCGCGCATTTGGATTCCACCGTCGTTTTGAACCGCGCGCTTACCGAGCTTGGCATTTATCCCGCCGTGGACCCCCTTGATTCCACCTCCACCGTTCTTTCCCCCGAAGTAGCCGGCGAGGAACATTACAAAGTCGCCCGTGAACTCCAACGGGTGCTTCAGCGCTACAAGGATCTGCAGGACATCATCGCCATTTTGGGAATGGAAGAACTGACGCCGGAAGACAAGCAACTGGTGAACCGCGCCCGCAAGATCCAGAAATTCCTTTCCCAGCCTTTCTTCGTGGCCGAAGTGTTCACCGGCCGCCCGGGCAAATATGTCTCGCGCGAAGAAACCGTGCGCGGGTTCAAGGAAATCATTGAAGGCAAACACGATGCCCTGCCCGAAGACGCCTTTTATATGAAAGGCGGCATCGATGAAGTGATTGCGGACGCTAAAAAATAGAACCCTGATTTATGGCCCAAATATCCCTTGAAATCATCAGCCTCGACCGCCACGTGTTCAACGGCAAAGTCGTTTCGCTTACCGTACCGGGTATCAGCGGGGAACTGACCATACTCCCCCACCACATCCCGCTGGTCGCCCCTTTGAAAGCGGGTGAGATAACCATCCGCGAAACGGACGGGCAGGCTAAATACCTGGCCATAGGGAGCGGTTTTCTTGTAGTGGCCAACGACAAAGTTTCCATTTTAGCCGACAGCGCTGATTTGCTCGAAGAACTTTCCGAAGCCAAAATCATGGAGGCGAAGGAAAAAGCGGAAAAAGCGATCCGCGAAAAACAGTTTGCCGACGACCGTTCCTTTGCCGATGCCACGGCCGTTTTAGAGCAATCGCTCGCCCAACTTAAGGTACTCAGGAAACGCAAAAAACCGCACCGCTAAACCCTTATTATTCGTACCGAAGGGCTTCAATCGGGCTTTTTCGGGCAGCCTGTTTAGCGGGATAAATGCCGAAAACCAGGCCAACCGTAGCCGAAACCCCTACGCCCAGAAAAACGGCCGTAAGCGGGAAGACAAAATCCCAGTCGAGATTGCCGAAATGAGTGAGACCAAGGGCGGTAAGCCATGAAAAAAGCGCCCCGCCGGAAATGCCGAATATCCCGCCGACCACGGTCAGGATTATGGCTTCCAGAAGGAACTGGGTAAGGACATCACCGCTGGTGGCGCCCAAAGCCTTCCTCAGGCCGATTTCACGCGTGCGTTCCGTAACGGAAACCAACATGATGTTCATGATGCCGATACCTCCCACGACAAGCGAAATGCCGGCCACGGAAACCAAAAGGAGCGTGAGCACCGACGTAATAATGCTGATGCGGTCTACCGCGTCCTGCATAGTTTCCACCCTAAAATCGTCTTTGTCAGGATCGGTAATCCCGTGAAGTTCACGAAGGGTCCTTTTGATGTCTTCTACTGCCAGAGGGACGCTTTCTTCTGTTTCCGCCTGTATTAAAATAGCATGGAAATGCTTAATGCCCAGGAGATATTTCTGGGCAGTGGTATAAGGCACGATGACCATATCATCCACGTCCATCATCATGACGCGGCCTTTTTTGGGGAGCAGGCCGACAATGCGGAATGTCTTATCCTTGATCTTGATTTTCTTGCCGAGGGCGTCCGATTCTCCAAAAAGTTCCTCTTTGATGTTTTCGCCGATAACGGCGACTCCGGCGAGCTGCCTGATGTCCGTGTCGTCAAACATGACCCCTTCGTCGGGATAAACGTCGAAAAGCTCAAGCAGGAGTTTTGAACCCCCGTAAATGTTGGTGCGCTTGGTCTCGTTTTCGTAGGCGACGGTATCGACATAAGCCACGAAAGGCTCTACTTTGTTGTCGCCGTGCACGTTGGCGGGATTTTGGAGGGCTTTGAAATCCTTTTCTTTCAGCGAATCAGTGAACATTTCATAGATATCCGCGGGGCCTTTAGGCTCGCGGCCGGGTTCCACCGAAATCGTGCGGGAACCGAACCCCTGGATCTGGTTGAGGATCAGTTGTTCCGCCCCCTGGCCGATGGACATGACAAGGATTATCGCCATAATGCCGATAACAATCCCCAGGATCGTGAGCGCGGAACGCGATTTATGCGCCCGTAAGCCGAGGACCGCTGTTTTGAAAGTATAACGGAGTTTCATGGCTATTTATTGAGGCCGTTACGGGTGTCGAAACGTTTCTTTACCTTATGGTCGCTGGCGACAAGGCCGTCTTTAATCTGGATGATCCTACGGGCGCATTCGGCCACAGAGGTTTCATGAGTGATAAGGATGACAGTATGGCCGTATTTTTTATTGAGATCCCTCAGGATTTCCATGATTTTTGCGCCGGATTTGGAATCCAGGTTGCCGGTAGGCTCATCCGCGAAAATGACTTCCGGTTTGAGTACAAGAGCCCGGGCGATCGCGACGCGCTGTTTTTCCCCTCCGGAAAGGCGCGACGTGTCAAAATGTGTGCGATGCCCCAGGCCGACGTCTTCTATGGCTTCCATTACCCTTTTTTCCCATTCCTTTTCCGGTATCTCGGAATAAAACAGGGGCAATTTCACGTTTTCGTAGACCGTGGTACGCGGGAGCAGGTTAAAGGCCTGGAAAACAAACCCCATTTCATTATTACGGATACGGGCGATTTCATTTTCCGTGTAATCTTCCATCCGCTTGCCGTTGAAACGGTAACTGCCTTTGGTCTGTTCGTCCAGGAACCCCAAAATATGGAGAAGGGTCGATTTTCCCGAACCGGAAGGGCCCATAATGGCGACGAATTCGTCTTCTTCAATGGAAAAAGAAATATCATGAAGCACAGGAGTTTCCACCTCTTCCGCGTAATACGTCTTATATAATTTCTTAATTTCAATAATCGGCATGACGAAAGTTTATTTTTTTTCGAATGTTATAACGACATCACCTTCTTTCAGGCCTTCTATGATCTCCATCTGGCCTTCGGTGCCCCGGATACCCGTTGTGACGGGCACTTCATGAATAGCCGTTGTTTTGCCGTCTTCTTCCATAGCCAGGATCCGGACCAACCGGCTTCCGTCGTGGCTGATGACGGCACGCTGGGGGATGATGAGCACATTTTCCTTGTTTGCCGTCACGATATCCAGATTGGCCGTCATGCCGGATTTGATGCGCGGATCCTGATCCCTGAAGCGTAACGTCGTTTTGTAAGTCGGCACGCTCTCCACAATGGTTTCAGCAGGGTCGATTTCAGAGACAACGGCTTCAAATTTCACGCTATTGCCGTAGGCGTCCAGTGTCACGCGGGCCACGTCCCCTGTTTTTACTTTGGAAACATCCACTTCGGCGATATTTGAAGTGATTTTATAATTCCCGTCGCTGATGATGGAAACCAACGCCGCCTGTTTGGGGGCCGCCGTTGTGGGAAAAATGATTTCACCGACTTTCGCGTCGATCGTCGTTATGACTCCCGCGATAGGCGCCAGCATGATGGTCTTGTCGATTTCCGCCTGGTACCTTTGGGAATTGGCGTACGCCTGGTTGACCATAGCCCTTTGCGAAGCGATGTTGGCTTCCGCCTGTTTCACGACGGCTTCCTGGGCCTTGATCTGCTCGGGGGTATATCCGGCTTTGCTCAAATCCAGTTGATTTTGAGCGTTAGCCAAAGAATTTTTAGCCGCGTTCACCTGGGTCTCGGCGGTCTGGATGAGATTCCGGTTCAAGGCTTTCTGCGCCGCAATGGTTTTCTGCCCGCCGGTCACCGTGGTGATCTGGGCGCTTACGCCGCTTTTGGCCGTTTCCAGGTTCAATCTTTCTGTAGTAGTAAGTTCATCGGTTACCGGAACGGCATTGAGGGCGCTTTTTACTTTAGTGAGGGCATCGAGGAGATTGGTTATCGCGGAATCGATTTTATCATCGGCCGGACTTGTGACCGTAGCAATGACTTCACCGTAAGCCCCGCCATTTTCGCGGCTCAAAAATTCGGTCGTCCACCGGCCCGCGTTGGCAGGGCCAAGAAGCGCCTGCACGGCGGGAGCTTTCGCTATATCCACCCGTACGCTTTCCTGGCTCATATCACCGAAATGGGCGTATTGGATATCGGTAAGCGCGTAAAGC
>JAFGNE010000080.1 GCA_016927155.1 Candidatus Peregrinibacteria bacterium | reverse complement strand
CTCAAAACGCAGCCGAGAAGCCCCAAAAAAATTCTCATGATGACAAAATGACGATAACTGTATTATAATAGGAATAATTTAAAATATAAATATATTTCTATGGATAACACCTTGTTTCTGGCTTCCGTCGTGGGGCCTTATTATCTGGTCATCGGCCTTTCTTTTTTGATGTACGCGACTTCATGGAAAAAAATCGTGGCCGACTGGGAAAAAAACCACTACGCGCTGGTTACGGCGGGCTGTCTGTCCCTCATCTTCGGCCTGCTGATCATCCAGGTCCATAATATCTGGGCATGGAACCTGTGGGTGGTCATCACCCTCACCGGCTGGATCGCTCTTTTTAAAGGAATTTTTTTGTTTCTCACTCCCGGTTCATGGACAAAAGTGATGTTCAAACTGGTTAAAAAACCCGCCATGATTTATATCGGCGGCCTTCTTTTCGCCGTCCTCGGCGGTTGGATGAGCTACCTGGTTTACCTGGCCTGACCTTTTTGCCCTAACAAACAAAAAGCCGATCCTTTCCGGGTCGGTTTTTTTGTGGTGGGCGATGGAGGACTTGAACCTCCGGCCTCGACATTATCAGTGTCGCGCTCTAACCAGCTGAGCTAATCGCCCCTAAGATGCGGAAAATGCTTCCCCTATAATTTCAACGAGTGAAAAGATACCGAAAGCAATGGTCTTAGTCAATTCTTTCTCTTGGGCTGACAAGCGTGACAAAGAGGACGGGGACGATAAAAAGCGTGAGGAATGAGGAAAGCGAAAGGCCGAAAATAATTGATCCTCCCAGCGCTTTCCATGTCTCGTTGGAAAGGGTGACGGGGATGATGCCGAAAATAGTGCAGATAGACGTGATGAAAATCGCCTCCAGCCGCGATTTGCCCGCGTCAATGACCGCTTCCAAAAACGAAATGTCATTCTTGAGATTAAGATTGATCTTATCGATCAGGATGATCGCGTTCTTTACCACAATCCCGAACAAAGCGAGGATGCCGATCAGCCCGGGGAAGCTCAAAGTGATGCGGAAGAGGGCCATCCCCACAAAAACACCGATAAGGGCCAGCGGAAAAGTCACGAGCACAATGATGGCTTTTTTAAATGAGTTGAACTGGATGATCAGCGTGGATATGATAAGGAAAGCCGCGAAAATCATGGCGCGCAGGATAGAAAGGACTGATTCGGCATTGGTTTCATTTTCCCCTCCATAAATAATTTCATACCCTTGGGGCAACGGGTACTTTTTAATTTTTTTCTGGAATTCGGCGACAACGGCATTTGAACTCGTTTTCCCCTCAACGCCCGCCGAAAGCAGGACGACCCGTTTTTGGTTGATGCGCGTGATACTGTCCACGGAAGGCCTTAGTTCCACGGTCGCCACATCCTTAAGGTAAACCGGCTGTTTTTTGGAATTGATGATCTGCAGGTTCTGGATCGAGGCCAGATCAGGAATTTTTTCCTCATCAAAACGGGCCACAACACCCGTTTCTTTGTTATCCCGGATCACGGTCGTGATTTCCGTACCCGAGATGGCCAGGCGCAGCAATGCCCCCACACCGGAGGCGTTCAGGTCATTTTGTTCAAGTTTAACGGGATCCAGGCTGAACGTGTATTCCACTGGCGCGTTTTTCAGGGAAATTTCGGAATCCACCACTCCGGGGATGGAATTGAGTACCGGTTCCAGATCCTGCGCGATCTTATCCAGGGTCTGGAGGTCATCTCCGGAAATCCGCGCTTCAAAAGCCGCCCCGGAAGGAGGCCCCCCTTTGGCGGAGGCGATAGTCAGTTTGGCCTCCTTGCCAACGGCCGCCATATCCCGGCGCATTGTTGCCGCCAGATCATAAGAAGTCATTTGGCGTTCTTTTTTATCTTTCAGGGTAATGACAATGGAAGCCAGGTTGGAAGAATTTTTGGATATCACGGAAACACGGTTCGGGGAGGCACCTTCACGTCCGACAATCGTGGTGAAATTCGCTATATCGGGATACCCGAGCAGCTGTTCCTCTACGCCAAGGGCGATCCGGTTCGTCTCATCCAGTTTCAACCCGATGGGCGCTTCCAGATCCAGGTAGATATTGTCTTCATCAGAAGCGGGAAAAAATTCGCTTTTAACGATCCCCGTAACGGGCAGCGAAACCGCAAAAAGGAAAATCAGGGCCGTGACCCCTAAGACACCCCATCGGGACTTCCTGTTTTTCAGCGCCTTTTTAAGATAGCGCTCATAGACGGGAAGGATTTTCCAGAAGGGAATAATACCGTGCAGCAGCCTGTCGGATAGGGTTTCACTTTTCAGCTTCCCCTGTTCGGCCAGCTTCTTTTTGATCAGTTCATCATCGCGCCATTCCGCTTCCGCTTTTTTTTCATTCTCTTCCAGGATGGCTTTCCCTTTTTTGCGGCGCCACCGGATCATCCATCCGGAAAGGAGGAGGAGGAACGCCCCAAACAGGATAGCGACAAAGGTCTTTTGGGTGAAAAACAGGAACAGGGCGATACCGGAAAACAGGGTGATATAAAAATAAAACCACTTCCGCGTGAATCGGATCCTTTCCATGACCGCCGCCAAAGGATGGTTGACCATCAGGGCGATGAGCAGGGATGAGATTATCGTCACCGAAACGGTGATGGGAATGGACTTGATGAAAGAACCGATAATCCCGGTCGCCATCAGGAGCGGCAAAAAAGCCCAAACGGTGGTCAGCGTGGTGGTGGTGAGCACGACTTTAAAATCATGGAGGACCAAAAGCACCGCTTCTTCCGGAGTGAATTTTCCGGTCCTCAAATATTGTTTGGTGGCCGAAACCACCACGATGGCGTCATCCACCAGCAGGCCAAGCGAAAGGAGGAGCGAAAAAATAGAGAGGAAATTCAGGGTTATTCCCGTAGCCTGCATGATCCCGAAACTCACAAAAAACACCAAGGGGATGGCCAATCCCGCCACCAGGGCTTCTTTAAGGCCCACAATAAAGAAAAGCACGCTGAAAACCAGAATCAGGGTCAGTAAAAAATCATGGACAAGCTGCTGAAATTCCTCCTTAATTTCTTTGGCGAAATCCACGGTGATGTCATAAGACACGCCTTCAGGGGCCTGCCTCATCATCCGGTCAACGGTTTTTTTAGCGGTATCCACGACATCCAGGATGGAACTGCCTGTTTTCTTGATGATATCGATGGTCACCGCATCGCGCGAAGGAGTGCCTTCAATGGAAAAACGGGAATAAGCCGTTTTCTTAATGGCTTTCACGCGGACCGAAGCGATGTCCCTGAGGAATACGGGCGCGTTTTGCTGTGTATGGGCAAGGGGGATGGACTCCAGACTCCCGGCGTCATAAAAACGCGAATCCGTGCGGACGGAATAAACATAATTTTCACCTTCAAAAGTTCCTGAGGGAAAAACGCGGTTTGTCATCTTCACAACCTGGTTCGCCCCATCGGCGGACAGCCCATAAAAGAGCAATTTTTTGGGATCATAAGCGATTTCGAATTCTTCCTCATCACCGCCGGAAACGTTCACTTCGCGTACGCCGGAGATCTTTTCGAGCTCTTCCTGGATATCTTCGGCGAATTTTCTTAAAATAAAATTATCCTGGCCCCCTGTGATCCCGATCGTCCAGATCGGACGGTTATCCATCGAAACTTCTTTTACCAGGGGGTCATTCGCGTCATCCGGCAATTCGCTCTTCAGCGTGGCCACTTCATCGCGCACGCGGCGGATCGAATCGTCCAAATCTTCATTGGCCTCAAACTCCACCGTAATGACCGATGAGGAATTGGAGGAGTTCGACGTAATTTTTTTAATGCCTTCCAGGCCGGAAATGCCTGTTTCGATTTTTTTGGTGACCAGCTCTTCAATATCGGAAGGGGATGCTCCGGGATATGTGGTGGCCACAATGGCGATGGGAATTTTCACCTCAGGATTGGATTCCCGCGGGAGCATAGTGTAAGAATACCCTCCCCAAACGGTGATCAAGGCGATAATCAGGAGGACAACCCGAAAATTCGTCACAAAAAAATTAAGCCATGTTTTTTTAAGCTCGGAACTGAAAGTGAGCTTTTTAAGGTATAGCGTATCGGAAGACGCCGAGCCGGTCTCATTCGGATTATTGACCATCCTTTTTAACGGTTACTTGCTGGCCCGGAATCATTCCCGCGGCGGAAGAAAGCAGGCGCATGCCTGTATCAATCCCCTCTTTTACCTCTACAAATTCGCCATTCACTTTGCCCGTTTTTACGGAAACCTCTTTTACAACGGAATCCTGGTTGACCGTGTAAACAAAAGCTCCTTTGGAAGTGACAGCGACCGATTGAAGGGGGATATAAAATTCCAAAGGCTCTCGCCCTCCCTGTCCATTCGCAAAACCCACCGTAACATTCTGCCCCACAATCAGTCCGGCATCCGGATCCGCGACTTCAATATCCACTTCAATTTTTTTGGTTTTAGGGTCAAGGCTGGGGGCAATACGGGATACCTTTCCTTTAATACTTTCCCCGATCACGACCGGCGACCCCTCTTTTATCCGCTTATTTTCAATGTGCGTAAAATCCATTTCGCTGAGATAACTTTTGATTTCCAGCGTATCCGTATTGACCAGGGAAATGACCGCCTGCCCCAAAGTAACCAGCTCCCCCGCCTTAACAGGAACGGCAGAAATGACGCCGCTAATCGGAGCGCGGATCAGGGTCTTTTCATACAAGGCCTGAAAATTGGAAACGCCCGCGGCTGCCTGCGAAACAACGGCTTCCTGCGCGATAACAGCGGCTTCGGACTGCCTGAGCTGGGCCTGCTGCGCCTCCAGCTGTTCTTTCCTTGCTCCCACCCTCTTGATGTCAAGTTCTTTCTGGGCCATTTCAAGCGCGCTTTCCGCTTCGCGCATCTGGATTTCGGACGAGGCGATCGCGTTTCTGTTGCCAATCTGTTGGGCCATGACCGCTTTTTCTTTCCCGCCCAAAGCCCCCTTTTCAGCCACAACAATATTTTTTGCGCTGAGCAAATTAGCCACTGCCTCCTGCGACAAAGTGTTTCTCTGGGTAATAATATCCAATGTTTCCATAATTTTCCCCATCGCCTCTGTCATCCGGGAAAGCGTGGCAAGGACATTCTCTTCGGTGGGATTATTTTTTATTTCAGACAGCTTCCCCCTTACCCCTCCGCTTAACGGGTCAATGAATTCATAAATCCATTCGCCCGTGCCGGTCTCTCCCAGCAGCATTTCAATCGCCTCTGCCTTATGGTTGGCTATTTTAATGCGCTCCTGGGCCCCCTGCTGGAACGAATGATACTGGATTTCCGTGATAACATGCAGCGCGCTTAAGCCAACAACAACGGCCTTATCCATTTCCGCCAATGCCCCGTCTAAAATAACGGCCATATCACCTTGGGTTTTGGCGCGGGTATTTTCCAGGGAAATCTTTGAATTGCTTAAAGTCTTTAGGGCGTTTTTCACTTTTGTTTCCGAAAGCGCCATTTCTTCAGGGCGCGTGCCGGCCACAAGCTCGCTCAATTTGGCGGACTGGACCTGTTTAAGCGCTTGAACGCCTTTTAGCTGCGCTTTAGCGCTCTCCAAAGAAAACCGCATCTGCATGAGCTGCGCCTGGTAATCACTGTTCGCCAAAACAATGAGGACATCCCCCTTTCTGACCTTATCACCAACCGCCACACGAATTTCCGCAACCGGAGCATTGACCTGGCTTTTGAGTTCCGCCTGCTCTTTCGCCTCTACCGTCCCCTCCGCCTGTACGCCAACAGGTTCCTTTTTAAAATCAGCCGCTTCAATCAAAACAACTTCCGGAAGGATAACAGGAATTTCCTGCGCTTCTGTTTTCGAAAAAATGTTTATAAACATCATGGTGAGCAGCACGACCAACCCGACAGCTAAGGCGGCCGCCAGCCCTTTGATCATTTTTTTAACGAAAATTCCCGTTTCCATAAGAAATATAAGCTAATTAAGTAATTAAAATACAATGTTTAACAATAAAAGTCAATACTTAAAAGGTTATGCTATAATCAATCCGTTCTCTTATAATAAAGCCTGTTTCATCTATCGGCATTTACGCTTTGGGGTCGTAGCTCAGTTGGCTAGAGCACCTGCTTTGCATGCAGGGGGTCAGGGGTTCGAATCCCCTCGACTCCACCATTAAGTAGCGAGAAACGCGGTCCGAAGCGAAAGGAGCCCGAAGGATATCTGAGGGCGGCTTAAGCGAGGGCAAAAATGCGTAAATTCTG
>JAFGNE010000079.1 GCA_016927155.1 Candidatus Peregrinibacteria bacterium | reverse complement strand
GATTTTCCGGCAGGCTTCGAAAACCGTTTCGGCCAGAACCACCGCGAAATTGTCGGCCACACCCACGTCTTCGGAAGCAAAACGGAGCAGGCGGCGGGCAACGTAAATGGGATCTTCGCCCGCTTCCAGCATCCGCGCCAGCCAGTAAAGCCCCGCGTGGGGGTCGCCGCCGCGGAGGGATTTGTGCAGGGCGGAAATAATATTGTAATGTTCTTCGCCCGCGCGGTCGTATATCAGATGCATCTTCTGCACAGCTTGTTTTACCAAGTCAGCGGTTACCGTTTTACTATGCTTGGCGCAGATTTCCAGCGTGTTTAAGGCCATCCGCGCGTCGCCGTTGCTCAGGTGGGCGATCAAGGGCAAAGAATCCTCATCCATTTTAATCTTTTGGCTGCCCAACCCCCGTTCTTTATCTTTCAATGCCGCTTTGATGATGTCCATGATATCTTCTTCCGTCAGCCGGTTGAGCACGAAGACCCGTGTACGGGAAAGGAGAGCGCCGTTCACCTCAAAACTGGGGTTTTCGGTGGTGGCGCCGATCAGGGTGAGCAGGCCTTTTTCAACATGGGGGAGCAAGGCGTCCTGCTGGGATTTGTTCCAACGGTGGATTTCATCAATAAACAAAATGGTTTTAGTCCCCAGCCTCCTGTTTTGTTCAGCGCGTTCAATAATTTCCCGCAATTCTTTTATTCCGCTCGTTACGGCGCTCACTTGCACAAAGTCCGACTTCGTCTTTTGGGCGATGATATGGGCCAGCGTGGTTTTTCCGCTTCCCGGCGGGCCCCAAAATACCATGCTCGGCACTTCACCCGACATAATCGCCTGGCGAAGGAATGATTTTCCGCCCACCAGTTCTTCTTGCCCGGAAAATTCTTCGAGCTTAGAAGGGCGCATGCGGTCAGCCAATGGTGCCGTTTGGGCATTGTCCATGGATTTTCATTATCCCGCTTTCCATTTTTTGCCGCAACCCGTTATAATGCGTTCGTTTCTTCACATTTTTTTATGCCTGAAAACCAAATTTACGACGTCATCATCATCGGCGCGGGGCCTTCCGGATACACGGCGGCCGTTTACACGGGGCGCGCGCAGCTCAAGACCCTCGTCATTGAGGGCTGGCAGCCGGGCGGACAGCTCACTACCACTACCGTTATCGAGAATTTCCCCGGTTTCCCGGAGGGGATTGACGGCAAGCAACTGATGCAGAACATGCGGGCGCAGGCTCAGCGCTTTGAGGCGGAGTTCGCTTCGGTGAACGTCACTAAAGTCGATTTTTCAAAGCAGCCTTTCAGGGTTTACGCGGATAAGACGGAATACCAGGGGAAATCGGTGATCATCTGTATGGGTGCCAGACCCCGCACTTTGGGATTGGAATCCGAAAAGAAGCTATGGGCCAAAGGCGTTTCCACCTGCGCCACCTGCGACGGGTTCTTTTTCCGCGGCAAAACAGTGGCTGTCATCGGCGGAGGCGACAGCGCCATGGAAGAGGGCAATTTTCTCACTAAATTCGCTGAAAAAGTTTATATCATCCACCGCAGCGGGCAGTTCCGCGCCTCTAAAATCATGCTCGACAGGGCCAAGGCAAACCCTAAGATTGAAATGATGACGGATACGACCGTTGAAGAAGTGCTCGGTGATGCAAAGGTGACAGGCCTTAAACTGAAAAATGTCAAAACCGGCGCCATCTCGGAGCTTCCCCTTGATGGCATGTTCCTGGCCATTGGCCATGTGCCGGCTACCGATTTGTTCAAGGGCCAGATTGAATTGGATGCGCTGGGGTTCATTAATCATGCCGTGAATAATATGACTTCTACGGAAGGTGTTTTCGCGGCGGGGGATTGCGTGGACCATTGTTACCGCCAGGCTATCACCGCGGCGGGAATGGGTTGCCAGGCTTCAATTGACGCCACGCGATGGCTTGCGGCGCGGAAATAACAAAAACCCCCCTTAAAAAAAGAGGGTTTTAAGATGTTGTCAGAAAAAGGCTTATTCCGCTTCAGGTTCCTGGACCTTGGCAGTTTTGGGTGTTTTGGAACCGAAGCGCTTTTTCAGATCTTCCAAATCGGGCGCCTGGCCAGGGGGAGGCAAGGTGGCTTTGGCTTTTTCCACGAGAGCTTTGAACACTTCGGGGTGGCTGACGGCCAATTCGGCCAGCATTTTGCGGTTCACGAGAATGCCGGCAAGCTCCAGACCGAACATGAAACGGCTGTATTTGATATCGTGTTCGCGGCAGGCGGCATTGATGCGGAGAATCCACAGCTGGTGAAAATGGCGCTTTTTAAGGCGGTGGCTTTTATAGGCGTTCCTACCGGCATGGACGACAGCCGTTTTAGCGAGCCTGAAGACATTCTTCCTTTTGCCGCGGAAACCTTTGGCCAACTTATAAATTTTTTTATGGCGGCGATGGGCCGCGACTCCACGTTTTACTCGGGGCATTTTATTACAGGGTTAATGGTTACTTGTTGGGCAGCATACGCTTCAGCGTTTTGTCGTAAGCGGGGCTGCTTAAAATCATCTGGTTGTTCAGCCTTTTTTGCTGACGGGCTTTTTGCTGGAGCAGATGGTTATGAGCGGCCTTTTGATGGGCAAAACGTTTTTTGCCGGTGAGCTTAAAGCGTTTTTTGGCGCCGCTCGCGCTCCTTTGCTTTCCGGGTTTTGCTTTGGCGGGCATAGTATTGTTATTTAGGATTTAAAATCATGGTCATTTGGTATCCTTGCCGTTTGGCTTCCTGTTCGATATTCGCGATGTCCTGCAACATTTCATAGAATTGTTTCATCTTTACAAATCCGAGATCACCATGCGCCATTTCGCGGCCACGGAAGAGAACAACTACCTTGACGATATTGCGGCCTTCCAGGAATTTGCGGGCCTTCTTTGCTTTCACTTCCAAATCGTGTATATCGGTGCGGATGCTCAAGCGGATTGTCTTGGTTTCGATCTGTTTTTGGGCGCGTTTTTGTTTTTTCCCCTTTTTCTTTTCGTTATACAGGTAATTTTTAAAATCCATAACCTTACAAACCGGCGGATCCGCCAGGGGCGAGACTTCCACGAGGTCCAGGCCCTTTTCCTGGGCGCGCGTGATGGCCTCTTCTGTCGGGATGACCCCGACTTTTTCTTCCCCGTCTATAAGGAGCACCTGGGGGGCGCGGATTTTATCGTTGACGCGTAAATGTTTGCTTATGGGATTTGAATTAAAAAATAAATTACCGTTCCATCAAAAGCTTTTTTATTTTATTGACGCAAAAACAAATAGTCAAGTTTTTCTTTTAAACAAGTCAAAATCAATGCGCATCGATTATGGCTTATAAGCTGGCAAAAAGCTTAAAAAGTCCATATTCCGTCAGGTCGAAGGCTATAAAGGCGATAATCGGCGAAAAATCAATCATTCCCATGCGGGGCAGAAATGAACGGAAAGCCCTGAGGACCGGTTCGGTGACATTATAAAGGAAGAGCCCGATTTTTCCTGAAGGGACCGGCTGGATCCATGACATGAGCACCCGTGCCAGAATGGCGTATTTGAGCACCCGGATGAGATTGATGAGAAAAAAACTGGCGAATTCCATGGTTATTTGAGGGCGATGAACACAGCCATTCTATCATCAGAACCCGCGCGAAACGAGAAGTATTTGCGGGGATGGCATTTGGTACACTGCCCTAAAATTTCCACCTGGCGCCGGGGCACGCCGGCTTTTTGCAGCTGGTCGGTGCTCATTTTCCAAAAGTCTACCTGGCGCCCGTTTTTTGGGTGTGTGAATTCCGAACAGCATGGCCCCAGCGACTGGCTGATGCCGACGCGCAGGTTTTTGGGGTTTACGCCATATACTTTTTTCATTTGTCCGACGGCTTTGCCGATAATATTTTGGATTGACCCGCGCCAGCCGGAATGGATGGCGGCAATCGTTTTGGTTTTGGGGTCGAACATCAGCACCCCCTGGCAATCGGCCACTTTGACCATTAGCGGCAATCCCCGCGCCTGTGTCATGAACCCGTCGCATTTCGGTTGCATAGCCGGCCGTTTTTTCAAGTCAATCACCTTGTCCCCATGCACCTGGAAGGCGAAGACAGGACGCGCCATTTTCATTTTGGCCATCAATTTTTTCAAGTCTTTTTCAAAATTCTTTTGGCCTTCATTGAAAGAACCTTCCGAAGCCGTCGTCGCACCATAAGTTATCCAGCGGCTGAATAACCGAAAAATAGGGAAACGGATGATCATTTGTCTTTGTGCAAAAGTGCAGGGATGGCATGAACGAGGTCAATGGCGCGCAGGCTGCCCTGTTTTTGCGCCAGATGGTCGCCGGCCTGCCCCATCAGTTTTACGGCGAGTTTACAGGCATCGAACGGGTGCATCTTTTGGGCCATAAGGCCGCCGATCAGCCCGCTTAAAGCGTCCCCCGTGCCACCTACCGTCATCAGGGCGTTTCCGGCTTTGTTTAAGGAAAGCTCATCTTTGTCCGCCACAATATCCTCCGGTCCTTTCACTACAATGGTGGCATGCATCGTTTTGGCCCACTTCTGCGCATTTTTGGGCGTGGGATCATCGCCCGTAAGGTTTTTGAACTCCCCGCGATGGGGCGTGAGCACGCAGGTTTTGGGCAGGGAATTGGTGTAAAGCAGCGCGCTGGCATCCACCACGGTGGGAACCTTGAGATGAGCCAAAAGGTTTTTAACCGCGGTTTTTGTGGCCGTTCCCGCCCCAAGGCCCGGGCCAATGACCACCGCGTCCATCTTTTCGCTCAGGGCCAAAATACCCTTTACGTCTTTTTGCGTCAGCGAAT
>JAFGNE010000078.1 GCA_016927155.1 Candidatus Peregrinibacteria bacterium | reverse complement strand
CGAGCATGGCCTTGCGCCTGTCGCCGAAGCCGGGGGCCTTCACGGCGAGCGTGTTAAACGTGCCGCGGAGTTTGTTCACCACCAGCGTGGCCAAGGCGTCGCCTTCAATATCCTCGGCGATGATCACGAGGTTCTTTTTGCCGTTTTGCGCCATGGATTCCAAAAGCGGGAGGATTTCCTGGATACTGCCGATCTTCTTGTCGGTGAGCAGGATGAGGGGGTTCTCGTAGACGGATTCCATGCGGCCGGGATCGGTGACCATGTAGGGCGAAACGTAGCCGTTGTCGAACTGCATGCCTTCCACCACGTCGGTTGTAAGGCCCATAGCCTGCCCTTCCTCCACCTGCACCACGCCGTTGTCGCCCACTTTTTTGAACACCTCGGCGATGAGCTTGCCCACGTCTTCATTTTGGGCGGAAATGGTGGCGACCTGCGCCATTTCGCCTTCGGTGGAAATGTCCTTTTTCATCTTGTCGAGCTCCGCCACCACCTGTTTCACCGTGTCCTCGATGCCCTTTTTAAGGAGCATGGGGTTGAGCTTGTTGGTGGTGATGTGGTGCATGCCTTCTTTAATAATGGCGTGGGCGAGCACGGTGGCAGTGGTGGTGCCGTCGCCGGCCACATCATTTGTTTTGTTCGCCACTTCCTTCACCAGCTGGGCGCCCATATTCTCAAAAGGGTCTTCCAGGTCCACCTCGCGGGCGATGGTGACGCCGTCGTTCGTGATGGTGGGCGCGCCGTATTTTTTTTCCAAAAGCGCGTTACGGCCCTTGGGCCCCATAGTGACGCGGACCGCGTTGTTCAGTTTTTCGATGCCGTTCAAAAGTTTCTGGCGGGCATCATCGGAGTGCAATAATTGTTTAGCCATATTATTGAAAGGTTAGGTTACGAATTATTATTTTTTGGAAACAATGGCGCGCACGGACGTCATTTCGACGATCTTATATTCCACGCCGTCCACCTTCACGTCCTCGCCGGAATAACGGCCGTATAAAACATTGTCGCCCACTTTCATCTCGATAGGCAGGGCCGTGCCGTTGCTGGAAATATTGGTTTTGGAGACCGCGACCACTTCGCCTTCCATGGGCTTTTCTTTATTGGTGGTTTCAGGAATCACGATCCCGCTTTTGGTCACCTCTTCCGCTTCGAGCGGCTTGATGACCACGTAACCATTAAGGGGTTGGATCTTCATGGTATTAACAGGTTAACGGATAATTTAGCACTTTGAAAACTTGAGTGCTAACTCATTATAGCCCGCTGCGTTTTAGCGTCAATATTTTCTTTAAAAAGCCTATGCCAAGCCCGTTATTTCACTAAAAGATATCCCTCGGCGCTTACGCCGTCGTCGAAATAATGTTTTACCCAGGTGGCGGCCTCAAAGGGCTTGAGGACCGGTTCAAGGACAGGCCCATACGCCGAACGGATCAGCAGCGGCAAGGCGTTCTGGAAATTCATGAACGTGATTTCATTGCTTACTTTACTGAGGTTGCCGAGGGTCTGGCGGAAGGGCTGGTCCTGGGAAAGGACAAATTCGGGCTTAAGCGCCAAGTCGACACTTTCCTTGAGCGCCGTGTAATGATTGGCCAGGATCAGAAGTCTTTCGGTGGCCGTGTAGCACAGGCCGTAGGAAGTGCCCGCCACTTCAATGCAATTGATTTTATAGCCTTCATAGGTTTCATCCCTTTCCTCCACACGGCCGCTGTCGGCCACAAGCTCACGGCTTTCGGTGCCGTCGGGCAGGGTGACCACGCGCAGGCGCGGGGAGAATTTGGCGGCCAGCATCCTGAACCCGCGGTTAAGCTTGTCGAGTTTTTTCAGGATGAATTCCTGGTTCTCGATGCCGATGATGAGCCTTAAATCCATGCCGTTTTTTTCCGACTGTCCCGCCGTGAGCGCGTATTCGCCTTCCAGGAGGGGATAAATATCGTTCCGCAGGTCCACGTCGTCCCCGAAAATCCGGCTGACCTGCGCCCGGAAGAGCCCTTCCAGGATAAGGCCATAGGCCGGATTAAGGTTACTGATGGATTCCAGCGTGTTTTTCCATTCGCCGGCCAAATCGGAACCGCCAAGGTAAAGGGCCAGCCCCCTGGAGCCCACATAATCCGTTAGCCCATAGCTGAATTTGTTGCCCTTACTGTTTTCTTCCAGGGAAAGCAGGCCGGGGGCCAGGTTCACAAGGGTGTTTATATGGAAGCCGCTTTGGGTCTGGCGCGCGCTGAACGCGAAATTGTTGACCACATATTTTAAGGGTTCCGTCAGCTGACGGACGGCCGGATCGCGGAAATCGAGTTCCTTGTAATTCACAAAACTTTCCATCCAATTTTTCCGCGGCAGGTTCGCAGCCGTTTTGGTGTAATCCGCGTCGTCACTCAACGCTTTTCTCTTGCCCAGGAAGGTTTCCGCGACGGGGGCGAGGTTTTCCATTGTAGGGGCTAAAAATATGTAAGGCCCGATGAAGCTAAAGGAGAAACGTTGCCCCGCCGGATAAGAATAAGCCGGAGTGAGCAGGGTGCCGTCTTTTTTGAGCTGTTCGCCGGGGAGCGCCAGTTCCTGGAAGAACAGGAGGGCTTTCCTGCGGCTTTGCACTTTTATAAACAGGAGGGGGGTGGCTTTTCCGTAGGAATCTTTGACCGCCGCGACGCCGAATTTACCGTCCCCCCAGGAGCTGAAAGCGGCCTTGTAATCAAGGTCAAAGAATCGCCTTAAGCCGTTTTCGACCTGTTCCCCGCTCCAGCCCGGGTACGTCTGCAATTTTTGCGGCAGGTTGAGGTTCTCCAGTTTGACATAAGCCACTGTGTTTTCCGCCGGCAGGTAATGGGAGATGTTCCTCTCGTTTTTGACATACCAGACGCAGAAAACCAGCAGGAGAAGTACCAGAAAAACCCCCAGGATCATCGGGGTGAGCGCCAGCCTGTCTTTTACAGTGAGTTTTTCCTTTTCCAGGCTGCGCAATTTTTTGATGAGGCGGCGGATATCCGACATAGGCGTTCGTTTATACGTTCAGGCGTTTACCATTTTACATTTTGTTTTCACTTTTTGTCATTTTTTATTTTTAAAATACGATCGTCAATGGTTGGGAAAAGTTAACTGTCTTGTTCCGTTTCCTTTCCGCATTTTTCGCATTTCAGCAAATTCTTTTTTATCTGGACTTGCAGGCCGCCGCACACAGGGCACGATTCTTCCACCGGTTTGTGCCAGGTGGCGAAATCGCAATCGGGATAGCCCGCGCAGCCATAGAACACCTTGCCGCGTTTCGTCCTTTTTTCCACGACGTCGCGGCCGCATTTGGGGCATTTTACGTTTAGCGAATGAGCCAGGGGACGCGTGGTCTTGCATTGGGGGTAGGCGGAACAGGCCAGGAATTCTCCGAAACGGCCTTTTTTCACTACCATGGGCGCGCCGCATTTGTCGCATTTTTCGTCCGCGAACTTTTTTTGGAGTTCCGCTTCTTTTTCCTGGTCCGCTTTCATGGGTTTGGCATTCTTGCATTTGGGGAAATTGGAGCAACTGAGGAATTTACCGTTGCGGCCGAATTTAACCATCATGGGCGCGCCGCATTTTTCACACACTTCATCCGTTTTTTCCGCGATCACGTCGGATTTTTTCACGGATTTCTGTTTTTCCGCGATCAATTTTTCGAAAGGGCCGTAAAATTCCCTGATCACCGGTTGCCATTTTTCTTCTCCCTCGGCGATGTCGTCGAGTTTTTCTTCGAAATGGGCCGTGAACTTGTAATCCACGATGTCGGGAAAATGCTCCACGAGGAAATCATTCACGATCATGCCGATTTCCATGGGGTAAAGCTTTTTGTCCGTTTTCTTTTCCACGTACCCGCGCTGGATGACGGTGGAGATGATGGGGGCGTATGTTGACGGGCGGCCGATGCCTTCCGATTCCAGTTTTTTCACCAGGCTCGCTTCGGTATACCTTGGCGGGGGCTGGGTGAATTTCTGTTCGGGGTTGATCTTGAGCAGCTCACAGGCTTCCCCTTCTTTCATTTCCGGAAGGAGCATTTCTTTTTCCGAAAGCGCTTCTTCGGGGTTGTCCGTGCCTTCCACATAAACTTTCATGAAGCCGGCATTCCGTATGACCTGCCCTTTGGCCACGAGCTTGTAATCGCCATCGGCCATGACGTCTACCGTGGTGGTATCCAGCTGCGCGGTGGGCATCTGGCAGGCCACCGTGCGTTTCCAGATGAGCTTGTAAAGCTTGTACTGCTGGGGTTCCAGGTGGGGTTTCAGGTCTTTCGGCGTTTTGTTCAAATCGGTAGGGCGGATGGCCTCATGCGCTTCCTGCGCGCCGCGCACTTTTTTGGTGAAAAAGCGGGGTTTGGGAAGCGAATAGCCCTTTCCGTAAAGTTTTTCGATCACTTTCGGCGCGTCACGCAAAAATTCGGCGGCCAGGTTGTAGGAATCGGTACGCATATAAGTGATCAAGCCCGCGTGCTCCCTGCCGTGTTCCACGCCTTCATACAACTGCTGGGCGATCAGCATGGTCTGTTTGACCGAAAAGCCGAGCTTGCGGGAGGCTTCCTGCTGGAGGGTGCTGGTGATGAACGGAGGCGGCGGTTCGCGCAAGGCCAGCTTCTGTTCAATTTTTCCGATTTTATATTCGGCTTTCTGCAAATCGTCCAGAATGGCATCGGCTTCCTTTTTGCCGCCAACATCCGCTTTTTTACCTTTCACCTGTTCCAGTTCCGCTGTGAATTCGCCTTTTTTCACTTTCAAATCCGTTGTGATTTTCCAGTATTCTTTGGGCTTGAAGGCTTCCACTTCGCGTTCGCGTTCCACAACAAGGCGTACCGCCGCGCTCTGCACGCGCCCGGCGCTGAGGCCGGAACGCACTTTGCTCCAGAGCAGGGGCGAAAGTTTGTAGCCCACCAGCCTGTCGAGCACACGGCGCGCTTGTTGGGCATGCACCAGGTTCAGGTCCAGGTCGCGCGGGTTTTCGAGCGCTTTTAAAACCGCGTTTTTTGTGATCTCGTGGAACGCGATGCGTTTGGTGTGGGACTTTTCCAGTCCCAAAGCGTGCACCAGGTGCCACGCGATACTTTCCCCTTCGCGGTCCTCATCGGTAGCGAGCCATACGGTGGTGTTCGGGATTTTGTGGACGAGGGCGCTCAGTTCTTTGACGATCTTTTTTTTGTCCGGGCTGATTTCGTATTGGGGCTTGAAATCATTTTTCACGTCGATACCGATCGTTTTTTTCGGCAAGTCACGGATATGGCCCATGGACGCTTTCACGTTGTATTTGGCGCCGAGGAATTTTTTCAGCGTCTTTGCCTTGGCGGGGGATTCCACAATGATCACATGATCCATGTTTCGGAAAGGTTAGTTTCGTTACAAAATCTTACAGGGAAAAAACCAAAAGGCAAACTTTTCTTTCCTTATATAGTGAGAATAGGGTGAAAAAACTCTTGCGGAAGCCAAATGCCGTAGTTATACTTGGTTAGCGTTTTTACATCCTAAATCCTTTTTCTTATGTCGAAACAAGAACTCATTGCCGCTGTTGCCGCCGCTGTCGGTGTCAGCAAGAAAACGGCCGGCGAAGCCATCGAGGCCCTGACGGACGTGATTACCAAAGAACTTAAAAAAGGCAAAAATGTTACCCTGACCGGTTTCGGCACTTTCCGCCTTTCCAAGCGCGCCGCCCGCACGGGCGTTAACCCCCGCCATCCCACGCAGCGCATCAAGATCCCCCCGATGAATATCCCCGCTTTCAAGGCCGGCAAGTCGCTGAAAGACGCCGTCCGCTGATTTTTTCCGCCTTCAAACCCCTTGGGCCAAGCGTCCGGGGGTTTTTTTGTTGCCAGCGTTTTTGGATTTGGTATTATCGGAAAGTAATTTAACAAAAATATTATGGCTGTTATCAATACCGATAAGGATACGTTTGGAAAAGAGGTTTTGGGCGTTACCGGCATCCCTGTCTTGGTCGATTTTTGGGCGCCATGGTGCGGGCCGTGCATGATGCAGGGGCCGATTTTGGATGAATTATCCGATGAAGTCGGCGGCAAGGCCGTCATCGCCAAGGTGAACGTGGACGAAAACAACGAACTGGCCGCTCAATATGGCATCATGAGCATCCCCGCGCTCAAGATATTCAAGGACGGCCAGCTGGTGGGCGAATTGGTGGGCGTGCACAACAAAGAGCAGCTTCTGGAAGTGATCGGACAGTATTCTTAAATTTTATTTTTCACCCCGGTCCATCGCTTCGTTGGCCAATCGATCCGCCAGCCTGTTCTGTTCGCGCGGGATGTGGAAGATCCGGAATAAGGGGAACTGGTCCGCGATGCGGCGCACTTCGGCGTGCAGTGTTTTGATGTTGGGGCTTTTCACCTTGTAGTTGCCGGCCATTTGCTCCACCACAAGCTTGCTATCCATCAAACAGCGCACCTTGGCTTCGGGGTAATGGGCGTAGGTTTTCCGTAGGGCTTCGCGCAAGGCCAAGTACTCCGCCTGGTTGTTCGTCATTTCGCCAAAAAAGACAGAACCTTTGATCGCTAATTTGCCGTTCGTATAAACCGCGAAACCGCCGCCGGCAGGGCCGGGGTTGCCGCGCGCGCCGCCATCGACGTAAATTTCAATTTCCATCATTCGGTTTTTTCGCTCCCAGCAGGAACATGTTCCTGGAAAGCCAGGTCCCCGTGATGCCATGGAGGAAGGTGCGGGTGATCGTGATGGCCGTGAACATGGAAACAAGGATACCGATCGAAAGCGTGAGAGCGAACCCGCGGACGATGGAATTGCCGAAGAAATAAAGGATCGCGCAGGTGATCAGCGACGAGGCGTTGGAATCGCGGATGGAAAGCCATGCGCGTTCAAAGCCGGCGGTCAGGGCCGCCATGAAGTTTTTGCCCTCCCTCAGCTCTTCTTTAGTGCGTTCGAAAATCAGGATATTCGCGTCCACCGCCATGCCGATAGAAAGGATAATGCCGGCAACGCCCGCGAGCGTCATGACAATAGGCATAGTTTCGAGGATGAACAGGATAATGACGGAATAAATCATGAGGGCGAGGACCGCGAAAAAGCCAAGGGCGCGGTAATAAAGGACCATGAAAAGCGCGAGGACAATCAGGCCCACAATCCCGGCGAAGAGCGAAACACGCAGGGCGTTTTCGCCAAGTGTCGCGGAAATGGTGTTCTGGCCGCTTAAAATAATGGGGGCGTCAATGGCGCCGGTATTCAGGTCGTTGGCCAATTTCAGGGCCGTCTGCATGTTGTAATTACCGGTGATTACGGCACTGCCTCCCGAAATTTTTTCCTGCACACGCGGGGCGGAAATCAGTTCGCCGCCCACAAAGATGGCCAGAGGTTTGCCCACCAGCCTTTCCGTGATGCTTTCAAACAAGTCGCCGCCGGCCGAATCGAACTGGATAGAAACCTGCGGCGCGCCCAGCTGAGTGTAGGTGACTGAAGCGTATTTAAAATGGGACCCATCCAGCCCTGTGGGTTTCCAGGGGTCCGGCGTGGTGTCCAGCACGATCTCATTGTAAGTGAATTGTTCTTCTTCCACCGTTGTTTCCTCCGGCAACCCCCGGGCGGCCTTGATGATATGATAGCCGAACGGGCTTTCCACCACATCCGAGATTTCGCCGGTTTTTAAGGCAAAAGCGGCATTTTCAAAAGGTTCCACCATCTGCCCTTTGCCGAATTCGCCAAGGTCACCTCCGTCCGCTCCGGAAGAGTCATCCGAATACGTTTTAGCCAGGTCTTCGAATTTGCCCGGATCCGCTTTGAGATCAGCCAAAAGTTTTTCGGCAAAGGTTTTCGCTTCCTCCTGAACCCGCGCAACCGTATCCTTCGCCCTTTCCGCGCCCTTATAACTGATTAAAATATGACTCGCCTTGATCTTTTGGTCCGCGTCACCCAGTTCTTTTTCGGCCATTTCCAGGGAAACCAGCTGGAGAATCCGGAGAGATTGTTTTTCCGAAAGCTGGCCTTCCGAGTCCACTATATATTCGCCGCTGCCTTCGAGCAGCTTATCCCACACCTGCCCCGCTTTCATCTTGGGGAGCACGTCTTTCAGGTGGGCGGGAAGGCTGGAAACAAAACTTTTCTGATCAGCGCGGAAATCGATTTTTTTATCCGCCGTCACTTTTCCGGTGCCGAGGGAGCGGAAATCCGTCCCGGGTTTTAACGCTTCGGCCAAAACGCCTTCGGCTTCTTTTTGGATGGCGCCTTTTTCATCAGGATCCATTTCGGTTTTCTGTTCTTTGAATTCCAGCTGGATGGTTTTGCCGACCACTTTTTTGGCTTCCTCAATATCCTTGATGCCGGCCAGTTCCACAATAATGTGCTCTTCGCCCGCCACGGTACTGGTGTAAATTTGAGGCTCGGAGACGCCGAGGTTATTTACACGGCGTTCAATGGTGCTTAGCACCCCCTGGATAACGTCCTGTATCCTCACGTCATTCGACGTGTCATTGTCTTCATTTCTCTGGTTGGCGCTCCGCAGGTCGATGCGGTAATCCAGCTGGGTGCCGCCCTGCAGATCCAGGCCGAGCGTTACTTTTTGGCTTTTTATCCAGTTAAAACCCCACATGTCGGGGTATTTGGATTTGACGGAACCGGGCAGGGCCACAAGGCCCATAAAAAGGGTGCCTACAATGATGGCTAGAATGAGTTTCGTCTGACGGGTAAACATAGTTGCAGAGTTAAAAAACCAACGCCGATAGTCTATACGAAAAGCACTTTAGTGGCAATGTTATTCCTTATTTCCCAATCCGGCTGCCCTGGCGGACCATCTTGTGGCTTAAATCGAGGTTTTTAAGCTGGCAGTTCCCGTCCACCACGCAGTCGCGGAGCACGCAGTTTTCGATGACGGAATTTTTGAGCGCGATCACGTTCTCCAGCACGGAATCCCGGATAACCGCGTTTTCTCCCAGGTACACGCCTGCCAGATGGTTTTTTCCCTCTTTTTTTACCCCTTCCCTTTCGATCACTTCGTTCCCCAGAAGGGCCTTGGTGGCCATCAGGTAGGCGTTGAAGGAACCGATGTCGTACCAGGGTTCTTCGAAGGCAAAAACATCAATGGTTTCTTTTTTCGATAGCAAATATTCAAAAATGCCGCCTAAATTGTCTTTTTTCTCTTTGGCGTATTCCACAATATCCGCCAGGTTTTTAGCGGGGAAGATATAACAGCCGGTGGAAACCAGCGTGCTTTTTGGATTTTCCGGCTTTTCCTGGAAGCCGATCACTTTGCCCTCGCGCTTCACCACAACGCCGAACTTGCGCGCCCCGTCCAGATCCTTAATATCATAGGCCGCCAGCAGGGGATTGCCTTTGTAAGCGCCGATGAATTTTCGCATGTCAAAGCCGAAGTAATTGTCTCCGGCGATCAGCATCAGGTTTTCGTTAATCAATTTTTGCCCGATGACGTGGGCCACGGCCCCCAGCGCGCCTTTCTTGAAATCATCGGAAGCGCTGTCTTCCACAAAAATTTCAATGGGCCGCTCCGGATACGCTTTTTTCCATTCCAGAAATTCTTTTTCAAAAACCGCGTTGGTGGAAATGATGATGGGGAGATCGGCGGGCAGTTTTTCCACGATGTGCGAAATGAGCGGCCTGTCTTTCAGGTGAAGCAAGGGTTTCGCCTTATTTTCGGTCAGCGGCCAAAGCCTTGTGGCAAACCCGCCGGCCAATATTATACATTTCATTTTTAAGACTATTAGGACTATTACGACTATGGGGACTATTGGGATGAATTCAGGATTTTTTTCGTAATAGTCGTAAAAGTCCCAATAGTCGCAATAATCCTACCAGATAGAATGCCACCATTTTTTTTCGCGGTGGACTTTTAAGAACGGCACGCCTTCCACTTCCTCCACGGCCTGGTGGCCCTGGAACACACCGAGAAGTTCCGGCGGCATCATGTATTTGATGTTGTTTTGCAGGGCGTAATTGATGATGTTCAGGGTCTGCTCGATGTGGTCCACCTGCAGGATGATATCGATTTCATGGTCGGCGACTGTTTTTTCGAACAAATTCATCTTGCCAACCACAGGCACTCCCGCGATAGCGGATTTGCCGGCGCCAAAAGGATCGATGATGGCCACGGGCTTGATATGGGATTTTTGGGTGATGAGGAGCTTCACGATGTCGTGCGCGGGGCGGTTGGCGCCAATCACAAGCGTCCGCATGACCCCGATTTCACGCTCGGAAGCCCTTTGCAGGATCCACCTGAAAAGCATGTGCCAGGCAAAGGTGAAAAGCAGGGTGAGCCCAAAAAGATAAATAAGGAT